>NZ_JACARK010000174.1:0-19276 GCF_013386655.1 Pseudomonas sp. K5002
GAACGGCGGCGCCCAGCGGGAACACGCCTTCGCGACGGGACTCCACCAACACCTGTTGAATGATGCTGCTGCGAGTGACCAACCCTGGACGCTCGACCCGGGCGATGTCCGGCGTGGGCGCAGTGAGCGCCGGCGTCTGGTGCACGTAATACCCGGACTGCGGCCGCGCGCGAATCAAACCCTGGTCTTCCAGGTTCGCGTAGGCCTGCAACACGGTGGCGTGGCTGACGTTGAGCTGGGAGCTCATTTTGCGTACCGAAGGCACGCGCTCGCCCGGTTGATAGACACCGCGGCGGATATCCTCAGCCAGCTGCTGGGCGATACGTTGGTAGAGCAACAGATTGGTCATGACGCAGCACTCGATTTCACGGGTATTTTATTTTTGTGTGAAACATACCGGCACAGTTTAGAAGTGTACGGGGACAGTTGCCACAATAGTCGAGCGCGGGCGGCAGTGATAGAAAAAACTGTAAGGGTTGCGAACTGAATCGCGGGCATAAAAAACCCGATCATTGATCGGGCTTATGTGGGAGCTGTCGAGCTTNNCGATGCAGGCGCTGCGGTCTCGCAGGTGCACCGAGGCGATCCTGTCGCAGCCTCGCTGGGGCTCGACAGCTCCCACAGGAATCACCTTTCACCTTGAGAATCAGGTTCAGCGAGCAGCGCCCAGCTGGCCTTTTTCGTCGGAGAACACAATTTCTACCCGACGGTTCTGCGCCCTGCCCCGCTCAGACGCGTTGGCTTCGACCGGATACTGATCGCCGTAGCCTTCGACCTGAATGCGTTTTTCGTCGATCCCCAGGTCGCTCAGTACATCCGCAACCGCTTGAGCGCGGTCCCGGGACAGTTTGATATTTTCCTGTTCGCCGCCGGTATTGTCGGTGTAACCCTCGATGCGCACCACACGCTTGGGGTTCAGTTGCAGGAACTGCACCACTTTGAGCACGGTGCGGTTGGCCGAGTTTTGCAGCTCTGCATCACCCGTATCGAACAGCACGTCACCCAGGGTCATCACCAGCCCGCGATCAGGCTGGACGGTGGTCAGGCTGGATATCTGCGCCTCAATCCATTTGCCCTGTTGCTGAACGCTGGAGAGCTTGGCTTCACGCAGGGCCAGTTGCAGGCGCTGGCGTTCCAGCTCCAGCTTGACCCCACGCTCCTGGTTGAGTGCCTGCTCGGTGTGTTCCCGGGCAATCGCGCTGTAGCGCTGGCTCAGGTAGGCGTAATGCGCCACATCGGCGCCGCTGCCCCAGAAGCTGGAGAAACGGTCGGCACGGGCCAGGGACTCACCGGCGCGAATCACGTCCTTGGGTGCGATACGCAGCACATTCGAATCTTCCTTGACCTTCTGGAAGTCAGTGCTGGCCTGTTGCAAGGCGAGGTTACTGTCGGGATGGGTCGCACAACCACCCAGCGCACTGCCCAGCAACACCACACAGCTCAACCCACGCATCAACGGGCTCATTGGGCGTCTCCCAACTGCAACTGCTTGCGCAGGCGGGTGATACGGGTGTTGAGCACGTTCAGTTGCTCCTGGCTTTTGCGGGTCAGCACCCGCGCTTCCGCCAGGCGGGCGTCCAGCTCGGCTTCTTCAGCCTGCATGCGGGCGTCCTTGTAGGATTCATCGGCCATGTCGGCACGGGCCTGGGTGAACTTGTCTTCCGCCAGCTTCAGCTCGGGCGAATCGCTGGCAACGGCGCCCACGGCGCTGGCTTGTTCCAGGGCTTGCTGGGTCAGGCGCATCTGTTCATTCGGCGCAGGATCGGCTGCACATCCCGCCAGAGCTACAACGGCGAGGGCCGCGAAAAGAGGTCGAATAGTCACTGAAAATCCCTACTTTGTTGGGGTGCCGACGGGTTGCTGCAACTGCGCTTTCCAGCGCTCAAGATTGCTCTGCAGCGCGGTTTCCGCCAGACCGGACGCGGGCAATTCTGTCATCTTTTTGGCGAGCTGTCCGCGCAACCACGGATCGTTGCAGGCGGAGTTGTGGGAAATGGCCAAGTACAGGCCCGGCTGGTCGATGGGGATTTCCCGCGCCACCAGGTCGTTGCTCATGCCCAACGTCTGGGCCATGGCCATGCCGGAATAACGTCCGGCGAGCACGTAGTCCACTTCTCCCAACAGCAGTTTCTGGAACGCCGGGGTCAGGCTGGGCAGGCGCTGCAGGGTCAGTTGCTCACCGGCGAAGGTTTCAAAGTCGCGGCTCAGGCGCGCCCTTTCCGACACCGCACCCTTGTGGCCCTGCAGGTCGCTGGCCTGGCTGTAGGCCAGGGAGGAATCCTTGCGGGTCCAGACCAGATAATCGGTTTGCACCAATGCCGGGTGGATGTAGTCGAGGGAGTCCAGGGCGTCGAGGGTCAATGGCGCGTCGGCGAGGATGTCCATGCGCCCGCTGCGCACTTCTTCCAGCGCCAGGGAACGTTTGCCGCCGTACAGCAGGTCGATTTTCACCCCGAGGTCCTTGGCCACTTGCTGCAGCATGTCGGCGGTGGCGCCGATCAAGTGCGTGGGGTCCTGGGGATCACGCCACAGATAAGGCGGGGCGTCCGGGCTGCCGGTGATCACCAGCCGATCACATTTGCCCGCCGCCAGCGACACCGTCGGCAGCAGTGACAGGGCCAGCAGTACAGTCCAGGGACGCAATTCCATGGCAGGGTTCTCCAGTTGAAAAATTACCGGGCAAAAAAAAGCCCGGTCAAAAGACCGGGCTCTTTATAAGTGAAGCGGCTGGATTAGACCAGCTTCTCCAACTCGGGTACGGCTTCGAACAAGTCCGCCACCAGGCCGTAATCAGCCACCTGGAAGATCGGTGCTTCTTCGTCCTTGTTGATCGCAACGATCACCTTGGAGTCTTTCATACCGGCCAAGTGCTGGATCGCGCCGGAGATACCGACGGCGATGTACAGCTGTGGCGCAACGATCTTGCCGGTCTGGCCGACCTGCATGTCGTTCGGTACAAAACCTGCGTCGACGGCTGCGCGGGAAGCGCCGACCGCAGCGCCCAGCTTGTCGGCCAGGGCGTACAGGTGCTTGAAGTTGTCGCCGTTCTGCATGCCGCGGCCGCCGGAAACGACGATCTTGGCAGCGGTCAGTTCCGGACGATCGGACTTGGCCAGCTCTTCGCCAACGAAGCTGGAAGTGCCAGCGTCGTGGGCAGCAGCCACAGCTTCAACCGCAGCCGAACCACCTTCAGCAGCAACCGGGTCGAAACCGGTGGCACGCACGGTGATGACTTTTACCGACGCAGTGGACTGCACGGTAGCGATGGCGTTACCGGCATAGATCGGACGCTTGAAGGTGTCGGCGCTTTCTACCGAAACGATCTCGGAGATCTGGTCAACGTCCAGTTGCGCAGCAACGCGCGGCAGGATGTTTTTGCCGTTGGAGGTGGCGGCAGCCAGGATGTGGCTGTAGCCAGCGCCCAGCTCTGCAACCAGCGGCGCAACGTTTTCCGGCAATTGGTGAGCGTAGGCTGCGTTATCGGCAACCAGTACTTTGCTCACGCCAGCGATTTTGGCAGCGGCCTCAGCCACGGCACCAACGTTTTGGCCAGCGACCAGGACGTGGATATCACCACCGATTTTGGCGGCGGCGGCAACAGTGTTCAGGGTGGCCGGAGCCACGACCTTGTTGTCGTGTTCTGCGATTACCAAGATAGTCATGGTTAGATTACCTTCGCTTCGTTTTTCAGTTTCTCGACCAGTTCAGCCACCGACTTGACCTTGATGCCCGCGCTGCGTGCAGCCGGCGCTTCGACTTTTACGGTCTTGTTGGTGGAGGCGGTGGAAACGCCCAAAGCATCCGGAGTCAGCACTTCGAGAGGCTTCTTCTTGGCTTTCATGATGTTTGGCAGGGACGCGTAGCGCGGCTCGTTCAAACGCAGGTCGGTGGTGACGATGGCCGGCAGTTTCAGGGAAACTGTCTGCGCGCCGCCGTCGATTTCGCGGGTCACGGCAACCTTGTCGCCGCTCACTTCGACTTTCGAGGCGAAGGTGCCCTGGCCGTAACCGGTCAGTGCAGCCAGCATCTGGCCAGTCTGGTTGTTGTCGCTGTCGATGGCTTGTTTGCCGAGGATCACCAGCGATGGCTGTTCCTTGTCGACAACAGCTTTCAACAACTTGGCAACGGCCAGGGAAGTCAGCTCTTCAGCGGATTCGACGAGGATGGCGCGATCGGCACCCAGCGCCAGGGCGGTACGCAGCTGCTCTTGAGCAGTGGTCGGACCGATGGAAACGACGACGATTTCAGTCGCAACGCCTTTCTCTTTCAGGCGTACGGCTTCTTCCACGGCGATTTCGCAGAAAGGGTTCATCGACATCTTGACGTTAGCGAGGTCGACGCCGGAATTGTCCGCCTTGACGCGAACTTTCACGTTGTAATCGACAACGCGTTTGACAGCTACAAGAACCTTCATGGATTCCTCGTTACTCTCCGGTGAAAAGAAAGTCGCCTAGGCGAACCTGGCGGTTTGATGCTCATCGGCACACAAGGGCACCTCCAAAAACACCGGCAATCGTCGGCGGGGGACCTTGCTCACGGGAGTGATGACCGTTCGTCAGTGGTGACTGAGAGGTCATTCATTATCGTGGCGTGTAAACTGCGCGCCATCGTGGCTCGCGCGTCACCCTTATTTACCTTCAGCCTGTCTTTCGAGGTGGCCTTGAAACCCACAGTCTGCCTACGGGATGCGCAAAACCGACCGTATATTGACCGGAACGCCTATTCCGGTCAATACGCCAAAATGGTCAGTTATAAGCCGCGTTGCTTTGATTTACCTAGCTTGCGGGCAATTCAAACAAACGTTTGTATTGGACGCTGAGAGTGGTGTAGATATAATGCGCCACCTAGAGAGAAAGGTGGGTCGTCCCCTGCCCCTTGCATGAGATTGATGCAGGCATTGTGGGACGGATTACCGAACCTCCACCCATTAGAAAAAAAAGCCGTTGAGCCTTGAGTAGGAGATAGCCTGTGGAACGCGAATACATGGAATTCGACGTGGTCATCGTCGGCGCTGGCCCGGCAGGCCTGTCTGCCGCCTGCCGATTGAAGCAGAAGGCCGCCGAAGCCGGTAAGGAAATCAGCGTCTGCGTGGTCGAAAAAGGCTCCGAAGTCGGCGCTCATATCCTGTCCGGTGCCGTGTTTGAACCCCGTGCCCTGAACGAACTGTTCCCGGACTGGAAAGAACTCGGTGCACCGCTCAACACCCCTGTTGTGCGTGATGACATCTATGTACTGCGCTCCAGCGAAGCTTCCACCAAGGTGCCTGACTTCTTTGTGCCCAAGACCATGCACAACGAAGGCAACTACATTATCTCCTTGGGCAACCTGTGCCGCTGGCTCGCCCAGCAGGCCGAAAACCTGGGTGTGGAAGTCTACCCGGGCTTCGCCGCCCAGGAAGCGCTGTTCGACGAAAACGGCGTGGTGCGCGGGATCATCACCGGTGACCTCGGCGTCGACCGTGAAGGCAACCCGAAAGAAGGCGTCTACACCCCGGGCATGGAACTGCGTGGCAAGTACACGCTGTTCGCCGAAGGTTGCCGTGGCCACATCGGCAAGCAACTGATCCAGCGCTTCAACCTGGACAGCGACGCCGACGCCCAGCACTACGGCATCGGCCTGAAGGAAATCTGGGAAATCGACCCGGCCAAACACCAGCCAGGCCTGGTGGTGCACACCGCCGGTTGGCCGCTGGACATCATGAGCGCCGAGAACACCGGCGGTTCGTTCCTCTATCACCTGGAAAACAACCAGGTGGTCGTCGGCCTGATCGTCGACCTGTCCTACAGCAACACCTTCCTGTCGCCGTTCGACGAGTTCCAGCGCCTCAAGCATCACCCCGTGCTGGCCCAGTACCTGGAAGGCGGCAAACGCATCAGCTACGGCGCCCGCGCCATCTGCAAAGGCGGCCTGAACTCGCTGCCGAAAATGGTGTTCAAGGGCGGCGCGCTGATCGGCTGCGACCTGGGCACCCTGAACTTCGCCAAGATCAAGGGCAGCCACACCGCGATGAAGTCCGGCATGCTCGCCGCTGACGCCGTGGCCGATCGCCTGTTCGCCGAATCCGAAGGCGGTGACGAACTGACCGCTTACGTCGACAGCTTCAAGAAGAGCTGGCTCTACGAAGAACTGTTCGCCAGCCGTAACTTCGGCCCGGCGATGCACAAGTTCGGCCCGATCATTGGTGCCGGCTTCAACTGGTTCGACCAGAACATCCTCGGCGGCAAAATGCCGTTTACCCTGCACGATACCAAGCCGGACTACGCCTGCCTCAAGCTGGCCAAGGACAGCAAGAAGATCGACTACCCGAAACCCGACGGCAAGCTGAGCTTCGACAAGCTGAGTTCGGTGTTCATCTCCGGTACCAACCACGAAGAAGAACAACCGTGCCACCTGAAGCTGAAAGACCCGAGCATCCCGATCGGCACCAACCTGCCGCTCTACGATGAACCGGCGCAGCGCTACTGCCCGGCCGGCGTGTATGAAGTGATCACCAAGGAAGACGGCGAGAAGCGCTTCCAGATCAACGCCCAGAACTGCGTGCACTGCAAGACCTGTGACATCAAGGACCCTTCGCAGAACATTACGTGGGTGACGCCGGAAGGTGCGGGTGGGCCGACTTACCCGAATATGTAATCCGCTGCTTGAACAGAAGGCTCCCAAATGGGGGCCTTTTTTGTAGCCCGGAAAAAGACCCATCGACTCGGTCAAATGTGGGAGCGGGCTTGCTCGCGAAAGCGGTGTATCAGTCACAGATGTTTTGGCTGAACCACCGCTTTCGCGAGCAAGCCCGCTCCCACATTTTTGACCGAATTGTGCCCGGGAGAGTTACGCCGCCCGCTCATCCCCGGGGCTGCGCTCGAAGTAGCGCTTGTACTCCCGGCTGAACTGCGACGTGCTCTGATACCCCACACTGTGGGCCGCCTGCGCCACGCCCATGCCTTCCACCAACAGCAACTGCTGTGCCTTGAGCAACCGCAGACGCTTGAGGTACTGCACCGGCGACAACAGCGTGCAGCGTTTGAAGTGTTCGTGGAAGGTCGACGCACTCATGTGCGCATAACCTGCCAATGTCTCGATATTCAGCGGCTCGGCGTAATGGGCATGCAGGTGATTCAACGAAGTCGCCACCCGCGAAAACTGCCCCTGCTGCTCCACCAACGCCCGCAACACATCCGCCTGTGGCCCGCGCAATGCGGTGAACAATAATTCCCGCACCCGCGCCGGACCCATGATCCGGCTCTCCAGCGGATCGTGCAGGCACTGCAACAGGCGTTCGACACAGCCGCGCATGGCGTCGTCCAGCACCACCGAACTCATCGACTCCAACGTTTGCGCCGCCGGCGGTGGCCCGCTCTGGATCCCCATCGCCATCACCAACTCACCCAGCACCACCCGATCAATGCCCACCGTCACCCCCAACAGCGGTGCATTCGGCATGGCAAAAGTCTCGCATTCGAACGGCACCGGCATCGCCTGGATCAGGTAATGCCCCGCGCCGTACTCCAGGGTACGCGGGCCCAGGTACGCGACCTTGCTGCCCTGGGCGACGATCATCAGGCTCGGTTCATAAATCTGCGGGCCCCGCGCCACATCGCAACTGGCACGCAATACCTGCACGCCCGGCAGGTTCGTGGGCGAGAACCCATCACGGGGTGTCAGGGGTTCGATCAAGGCAACCAACGCGGCATTGGCATCGACATGGCGGGTCAACAACATGGCAAAAACTTCGCGAAAAAGGGGATGAGACCATCATCGCAGGTCTGGCGCCACAACGATCCAATCCAGGTGCACTCCCGGACGAATAGGCATGAGACTCGGAGCAATCGCCATGGCCGCACCCAGGCACGGCGCGGAGAATGCGCCACCTCACCTGTTACTGCACCTGCGAGGTTTCTCCATGTACACCGCCATCGGTTATGCCGCTCAATCGGCCACCACTCCCCTCGCCCCCATGTCCTTCGAACGCCGTAGCCCGCGCGTCGATGACGTGGCGATCGAAATTCTCTACTGCGGCGTCTGCCACTCCGACATCCACCAGGCACGCAACGAATGGGGCATTGCCGTGTACCCGCTGATGCCGGGCCACGAGATCGTCGGTAAAGTCACCGCCGTCGGCGCCAGCGTCACCGCGCACAAAGTCGGCGACCTGGTGGGTGTTGGCTGCATGGTCGACTCCTGCCGTCACTGCGACGCCTGCCACGCGGACCTCGAGCAATACTGCCTCGAAGGCCCGACCATGACCTACGCCACCCCGGACCGGGTCGACGGCAGCAACACCATGGGCGGCTACTCCGACAGCATCGTGGTCAGCGAGCACTTCGTGGTGAAGATCCCGGCCAAGCTCGACCTGGCCAGCGCCGCGCCGATCCTCTGCGCCGGCATCACCACTTACTCGCCGCTCAAGCATTACGGCGTGAAGGCTGGCGACAAGGTTGGCGTTCTGGGCATGGGCGGTTTGGGCCATATGGGCATCAAGTTCGCCAAGGCCATGGGCGCGGAAGTGACGCTGTTCACCCGCTCCGCGAGCAAGGCTGAAGAAGGCCGTCGCCAGGGCGCCGACCACGTGATCGTGTCCACCGACGAAGCCCAGATGAAAGCCGCTGGCGGGCATTTCGACTTCCTGCTGGACACCATCCCGGTGCAGCACGACTTGAATCCCTACCTCGACGTACTGCGCTTTGACGGCGTGCACATCCTGGTAGGTTTGATCGAGCCGGTCGACCCGCCCGTCAACGCTGCCAAGCTGGTGCTGGGCCGCAAAGTGCTGGCCGGTTCGTTGATCGGTGGGATTGCCGAAACCCAGGAAGTCCTGGACTTCTGCGCCGAGCACGGCATCACCTGCGACATCGAGATGCTCGACATCCGCCAGATCAACGAAGCCTACACCCGCATGATTGCCGGTGATGTGAAGTACCGCTTCGTGATCGACATGGCGACCCTCAAGGCCTGACCAAGATCGTTCCCACGCTCTGCGTGGGAACGCATGCTGTGACGCTCTGCGTCACCGTTGCGCAGGGCTCAAGTCCTGCTGGACGCGGAGCGTCCGAAGCGGCGTTCCCACGCGGAGCGTGGGAACGATCACGGCCTGATCAGGCCTTCGCGCCCAACTCCGCTGACAGCCGTGCTGCGACCTGTTTGATCACAGGGATCAGCTCGGCCATTTTCTCCAGCGGCATGTAGGGCACGGTACTGGCGATGCTGATGCCGGCGACGATTCGCCGGCTGGCATCGCGCACCGGTGCCGCGACACAACGGATCGACGGTTCGTTGTCTTCCAGATCGAATGCATAACCGCCCGCCACGTATTCCTGCATGCGCTGTTCAAACTGCGCCCAGGATTGCTCGGGGTGCTGCGGCCACTGCAGATTCTTCCCGCCCGTCGGCAGGCTGACCTGATACAGGCGCTGCCACTCTTCCACGCTGTCATCCAGCAACAACGCCTTGCCGATCCCGGTGCGCGCCAGCGGCATGCGATGGCCGACGCGCGAGCGCATTTCCGGGCCGTTGCGGCCAGGGTTCTTGTGCAGGTACAGCACGTCGTCGTATTCGCGAATAGCCAGGTGGATGGTATCGCCGGTCAACGCCGACAACTCGTCCAGATACGGCACTGCCAGGCTGACCAAAGGCAGTTCTTCACGGGCCTGGAAACCCAGCTCGATCAATTTGGGACCCAGCAGATAACCGACTTGCGGCACTACGCGCAGGTAGCGTTCTTCCACCAGGCAACTGGCCAGGCGGTGAGTGGTGCTGCGGGTGGTACCGATGCGCTTGGCGATTTCCTTCAGATCCCGCGCACCGGCCGCCACTGCCTGCACCACGCCCAGGCCACGAAGCAGGGTTTGAGTGCCGGTGGGCGCGGCTTCTTTGACGGGAGTTTGGGCGTTTTCCTGCATATCGGGCCTATTGGGAAGTACGAAAACGGCGAGCATTATGGCAAATGCGGACCAGCAAAACAGAGGAGATCAAAATGTGGGAGCGGGCTTGCTCGCGAATGCGGTTTTCCAGTTAATGCATAGGCTGACTGACACACCGTTTTCGCGAGCAAGCCCGCTCCCACATTGGTCGTGTGGCGCCCTTTTTATCGTTGTTTCATGCGGTCGATAATGACCGCCAGCAACAGGATCGAGCCGCGAATCACGTACTGGTAGAAGGTGTCGATGTTCTTCAGGTTCATCGCGTTTTCGATGATCGCCAGAATCAGCACCCCGGCAATCACATGCCGGATCATCCCGATTCCGCCGCTCAGCGACACCCCGCCCAGCACGCACGCCGAGATCACCGTCAACTCGAACCCCTGGCCAATCATCGGTTGCCCCGAGGTCATCCGCGACGCCAGGATCACCCCGGCCAACGCGCCGATCACGCCGTGCACGGCAAAGATGATGATCTTGGTGCGATCGACATTCACTCCGGCCAACAGCGCCGCTTCCTGGTTGCCGCCGATGGCCATGGTGTTGCGCCCGTAGGTGGTGTAGTTCAGCAACCAGCCAAAAAACACAAAGCACAGCACGGTGATGACGATTGGCACCGGCACGCCAAACAGCTGGCCGTTACCAAAGACGAAGAAGTTTTCGTCCATCACGCCGACCGCCTTGCCGTTGGAAAAGATATACGCCAGCCCACGCACGATCTGCATCGTCGCCAGCGTCGTGATCAACGCGTTGATCCGCAGTTTGGCGATCACGATGCCGTTGATCAGCCCCACCACCAGGCCCATGGCCAACGCCGCCGACACGCCGAAGAACACGCTGTCGGTGTCGCGAATCACGATCCCCGCCACCACGCCCGAACAGGCGATCACCGAACCCACCGACAAGTCGAAGTGCCCCGACGCCAGGCAAAACAGCATGGTGCAGGCCGCAATCCCCACAGTGGAAATCGCCAGCCCCAGGCCACGCATGTTCAGCGGCGAGAGGAAGTTGTCGATGAAGATGGCGCTGAGCACAAAGATGCTCAAGGCCGCCAGCAGCATGACCCAATCATCGAGAAACTTGCGCTGGTTGAACCCCGGCCAGAAGCTTCTTGCAGTTTTTACCTGTGACATACCCACCTCGTATTCTTCAGTCCCGCGTACGCGGAAGAGCCAGTTGCAGCAGCCGTGCTTCGTCCGCTTGATCGCGGGTCAATTCGCCGGTCAGGGCGCCTTCGCTCATCACCAGGATGCGGTCGGAGATGCCCATCACTTCCATCAGGTCGCTGGACACCACGATCACCGCGATGCCACTGGCCGCCAGGTTGTGAATGATCTGGTAGATCTCCGACTTGGCACCGATATCGATGCCGCGGGTCGGCTCGTCCAGCAGCAACACTTTCATCGGCATCGACAACCAGCGGCCGAGAATCGCCTTCTGCTGATTGCCGCCCGACAGGAACAGAATCGGCTGGTCCGCCGACGGCGTGCGCACGTTCAGCGCGCTGATCTGCCGCTGGGCGTTGGTGCGTTCCCAGCCGCCCTGGATCAGCCAGCCGAAGCGCGCATGGTCGCGCCGCGCACTGATATTGATGTTCTCTGCAACGCTTGCGCGGGGCACGATGCCTTCCTTCTTGCGGTCCTCGGGGCAGAGCAACACCCCCGCCGCAATCGCATCCCGTGGTGTCTTGAACGTCTGCGCCTGGCCATGCAGCACCAGGGTCCCCTGGGTGCTGCGGGACAGCCCGGCGAGCAGGCGCAACAACTCTGTGCGCCCGGCCCCCACCAGGCCGAACAGCCCGAGAATCTCGCCCTTGTTCACCTGCAGGCTCACCGGTTCCTGCAACCCCGGCCCGAGCAAACCTTCGACTCGCAGCGCTTCACCGCAGTGCTCGCGCGGCCGGTAGTCGTAGATATCCTGGATATCGCGCCCGACCATGCAGTTGACCAACTGGTCGACGTTCAACTGCGTCATGTCCTCGAACGTGCGCACGAAGCGCCCGTCCTTGAACACCGTCACCGCATCGCAGATACGGAACACTTCTTCCATGCGGTGCGACACGTAGAGGATCACCCGGCCTTCATCCCGCAGTCGGGCGATGATCACCATCAGCCGCTCGATCTCACGGGCCGAGAGGCTGCTGGTGGGTTCGTCGAACGCAATCACATGGGCGTTGCGCGACATGGCCTTGGCGATTTCCACCAGTTGCCGCTGGCCGAGGGACAGGCTGCCCAGGCGCATGTTCGGATCGATTTCATCCGCCAGGCCCTTGAGCAGTTCCCGTGCCTTGCGCACCATCGCCCCGCGATTGACCACGCCAAAGCGCGACGGCATATGCCCCAGCAGCAGGTTCTCGGCGACGGTCATTTCCGGCACCAGTTGCAGCTCCTGGTGAATCACTGCGATGCCGCTGGCGATGCTGTCGGCCGCCGACTTGAAACTCACGCTGCGTTCGCCCAACTGCAAGCTGCCGCTGTTGGGCGGATAAAAACCGCCGAGGATTTTCAGCAAGGTCGACTTGCCCGCGCCGTTCTCGCCCATCAGCGCATGCACCGAATGGGGCCGCGCTTCGAAGCTGATCTGCGCCAGGGCCTTCACCCCGGGAAACTCCTTGCCGATGCCGTTGAAGCGCAGGCTCTCTGCAGCGGCGCTGTTCATTTCCACAGACCGATCTTGCTCAACTCTTCCTTGAAGTTGGCGCGGGTGATCAGGGTCACGTTATCCAGTGCGGTGAACTTGGCAGGCTCAGTGCCTTTGGTCACCCACTCGAACATCGAGGTCGCAGTTTTATAGCCGGACGCATCGGGGCTGAGCAGCATCGAGCCGTAGAAACCGGTGTCGGATTTCTTCAGTTCTTCGATGGCGTCGGTGCCGTTGATGCCCACGCCAATCACGTTTGTGGCCTTGAAGCCGGCGCTTTCGGTGGCGCGTACGCCGCCCAGTACGGTGCTGTCGTTCATGCCGCCAATCAGCAGGTTTTTCGCGCCGCTGGGCAGTTTCACCAGGGCCGAGTTGGTGGAGTCCATGGCGCCCGGCACGTCGAGGGTTTTCTGCGCGGTGAACAGGATATGGTCAACCGGCAGGCCGGCGGCCTTGAGGCCTTCTACCGAACCGTCGGTGCGCTTCTTGCCGGTTTCCAGCTCGTCGAAGGTATTGATGACGGCGTAGGTGTCCTTCCAGTCCCAGTTGCGATGCTTGGCTTCGGTGGCCATGGCTTCGCCTTGTTTCTGGCCGATCTTGTAGGCGTCCAGGCCGACGTAAGGCACGTCTTCCATGGGCTTGCCCTTGGCGTCGACGAAGCGGTCGTCTACCGCCAGCACTTTGAGGTTATTCAGCTTGGCCTTGGCCATGATCGCAGGGCCGAGGGACACGTCCGGCGGGCAGATCACGAAACCCTTGGCGCCGTTGGCGGCCAGGGTATCGATGGCGGACAGGGTTTTCTCGCCGTCGGGCACGGCGATCTTGATCACGGTGAAACCATGGTCCTTGCCGGCTTTTTCAGCGAAGGCCCATTCGGTCTGGAACCAGGGCTCTTCCGCCTGCTTGACCAGGAAGCCGATCTTTACTTCTTCGGCAGAGGCCAGGCCGCTGAGCGCCATCGTGAGGGCAAGGGTGCCTAGTGTTTTCTTGAGCATGAACCACCTCTTCTTGTTATTTGGAAAAGTTTTAATCGTGGTACATCACCGACCGCCCACCATCGATCATCAGGCAGGTGGCATTGATAAAGGGCGCCTCATCGGTCGCAAGAAACAGTGCCGTCATCGCCACTTCAATCGGCTGGCCGATGCGCTTGGGCGGGTGCAGGTCGAAGGCACGCTGGCGCTCGGCGTGCGGGTCGGCAAAGCCGTTCCAGTAATCGACGTTGAGTTGGGTTTCGATATAGCCCGGCGCGATGGCATTTACGCGGATGCCCTTGGGCGCGTATTCGATGCCCAGGGCGCGGGTTAGCCCGAGCAGGCCGTGCTTGGCCACCGGGTACGGAAAGCAACCGGGAATGATGTGGCTGGAGTGGGTGGAGGCGATATTGATGATGTTGCCGATGCCTTGCTCGATCATGTGCGGCAACACGGTACGGCAGCCGTACCAGGCGCCGTCGAGGTCGATGGCGAAGCAGCGGCGCCAGTCTTCGTCGGTCATTTCCAGCGGGTCGCGGAACACGTTGACGCCGGCGCAATTGACCAGCACGTCGACGCGGCCAAAGCGTTCGATAGCTACGTCCACCAGGGCGCGCCATTGATCCTTGGAAGTGATGTCGACAGGTTGTGCGTAGATCTCGGCGCCGTGTTCGCGCCAGTGGGCGGCGACCTGCTCGACCTTCTCGCCCTGGATATCACCGATCACCAGGCGCGCCTGCTGAGCCTGGAAGCAGGCGACGATAGCCTCGCCAATGCCTTGGGCGGCACCGGTGATGACCACGACTTTGTTCTTCAGTCGCTCGCCGTACGTCGGCTCGGGCACCGGAGGTAACGACAACGGTTGTGCCTGCATCGCTTCACCTGTTTTGTTTTTGGTAGTGAGTGCTGATGCGCAAGACTATAAACCCAGAAACCGGAACATCTCAATATATAAATTATCATCCCATATAGTGAGCAAATATATAAAAAAACCGGCTTTAAAAGCCGGTCCTTTATGCACACTTAACCCTGTGCGAAATCCCTGAGGGCGTCGCCTTCCATGCGGTAGCGTACCCACTCTTCCTGGGGCTGGGCACCGATGGATTTGTAGAACGCGATGGCCGGCTCGTTCCAGTCCAGCACGCTCCACTCGAAACGCCCGCAGCCGTTGTCGCAGGCGATTTTCGCCAGGTGGCGCAGCAACTTCTTGCCCGCCCCGCCACCGCGTTGCTCGGGGTTGATGTACAGGTCTTCGAGGTACAGGCAGTTGCTGCCCAGCCACGTGGAATAGCTGAAAAAGAACACCGCAAAGCCGATCGGCAAACCGTCGCGCAGGCAGATCAGGCCGTGGGCGGTGGCACCTTCACTGAACAGGCTGCGCTCGATGTCCACCACGCTGGCGATCACTTCGTGCCGGGCTTTTTCATAGTCGGCAAGCTCGGTGATGAAGGTCAGGATCTGCGCAGCATCGCTGGGCACGGCGGGGCGAATCTCGATGGTCATGGGCAGGCCTTGTCAGGGAAAGAGAGCACACATACTAAGGCGCTTTAATGACCGATTGCAGTGCAATTTGATTCACGGCTAACCTGCAGGCCATCGACCTTTGAGAACCCCCATGCCCTTCACGCCCTTGACCGACCTCGCCGCGACGTTATTGCCTCACGCCCTTGAGCCTTCGGAAGACGGCGCCCACGACCTGTCCCACTTGCAACGGGTGTGGCACAACGTGCGGTCGATCCAGGCAGAGGAAGGTGGCGATCTGGAGGTGCTGCTGGCGGCGGTGCTGCTCCATGACTGCGTCGCGGTGGAGAAGAATTCGCCGTTGCGTTCCAAGGCCTCAACATTGGCGGCGGACAAGGCCGGGGAGATTTTGCAGGGGTTGGCGTGGCAGCCCGAGACGATTGCAGCGGTGACGCATGCCATCGAGACTCACAGTTTTTCGGCGGGCCTGACGCCGGTGACGCTTGAAGCAAAGATCATGCAGGATGCCGACCGTTTGGACTCCCTCGGCATGATCGGCGTGGCCCGCACATTTTACATCGCCGGGCGCATGGGCAGCGGGCTGTATGACCCGGCAGACCCAACGGCACAGCGCCGCGAGTACGACGACAAGCGCTTTTGCCTCGACCATTTCCAGACCAAGCTGCTGCATCTGGCGGGCGGATTTCAGACGCCGACGGGGCAACGCATGGCCCTGGCGCGCCATGAGCGGTTGAAGGGTTTCATGGACCTGTTCATCGAAGAAATCGGCACGCCATACTCCGCTGTGGGCTAACGCAAGCACCGCTAACCACAGAACAAACCCTCGGGCCGTGCATGGTAAAAAGTTGGGCATAAATCCAACAGACGCAAGGCTCCCCCATGCACGCCTCACCTGCGGTTGGCGGAAAACTGTTCGCCCTCTTCTGCCTCGCCAGCTATTTGCTCTCCCTGTCCTATGGCTCGACATTCTTGCTGTCACTGCTGATCCATTCGCGCGGCGGCAACGAACACGACGCGGGCAGCGTGATATCCATGGCGATGCTCAGCACCTTTGTGGCGGTGCTGGTTTCCGGGCATCTGGCCGACCTGCTGGGGGCTGCCAGGTCGATCGCCCTGCTCGGCGTATTGCTGGCGGTGGCGTGCCTGGGCTTTGCGCTGGCGCCGGGGTTCGGCGAGGGCTTGATGTTCTTTGGCTTGTCGTTGGGATTGGGCTGGGGCGTGTTCTACACGTTGGGGCCGATCATCGTCGCGATGCTGGTGGAACCGGCGCAACGGGCCAAGTATTTTGCCCTGCTGTCGGGCAGCATGATGACCGGAATCGGCTCCGGGCCACTGCTGGGGCGGGCGGCAAGTGCCCTGGATTTTTCGCTGACGGCGGCCTTTCATATAGCAGCGCTGGCGAGCTTGGTAGGTGTGCTGATTTTCTGGCGACTGGGTCGCGCGCTGAGTCAACACACCGCGCCGGCGGCGAAGATTTCCTGGTCGGCGACACGCAAGGTGCTGTCGTCCCGGGCGGTGTTCGCGATCATCATGGTGGGCCTCGGCGGTTGCGTGTTTGGCGGGCTGTCGAGTTTCCAGACCAGCTACGCGGCGTTGCACGGGCTGGACTATTCGCTGTTCTTCCTGGGCTTCATGAGTGCGGCGATTACCAGCCGCCTGCTGATCGCCGGCATCGTGGTCAAGCGTGATCCGTATTGGGCGGCGTGTGTGTTGTCCGGGTTGATGCTGGGGTCGATTTTCCTGTTCGGGTTCAGGGTCAGTGGCAACTACAGCTACCTGCTGGCGGCCGTCACCCTGGGCGTGGGTTATGGCCTGACGTATTCGGTGATCAATGGTTTGGCTGCGAACGAGGCACCTGCGGGCACCACGTCCCAGGCGTTGCTGCTGTTCAGCCTGGCGTACTTTATCGGGGTGTTCGGTTTCCCGTTGCTGGCGGGCAAGCTCATCGTCGAATACGGCATGCCGACCCTGTTGATGAGTGTACTCGCGGTGGCGCTGCTCAATTGGCTGATCACGGTGGCGCGGTTGATCTGGCGCCGAATCTCGTCACACAAAATCTTACAAGCGACCTAAGACCGTTCGTCGGTATCGAGGCACGAATCACAAACGGGGGCGGACCAATATCAGGTAAGGACATTAATCATATGGAGACACCATCATGACGACTTCCAAATTTGCCGCCCTCGCCCTCACCGGTTTGCTGTCTGCTGTTTCGCTGAGCAGCTTTGCCGCCACCACAGGTTCCAGCACCGGCCCGACCGACCCTGTCGGCAGCCCGCCCAACCCGGCCGCCCAAGAGTCGAAGGACTCGATGGGTACCGGCATGGACACCAACGGCGGCGCCATCATCGACAACAGCAGGGACCCACGCACCCAGGGCGACGACACCAATCGCAACAGCGGTGCGGTGCCCAACGGCAAAATGGGCCCAGGTGCCACTTCGCCCTCGATCAACAAGGGTGACGACTCCAACATCCCCGGCGCGCCAAAACAGCCAGCGCCTTAATGCGCAAGAAAGACGAACACCCAACCATTTCCCAGTGAAGAGGTATGCATGAACGTCGATCACAACCTTGAAAAAGAAGTCCTCACCCGTCTGCTCCACGCTCATCCCAGTGGGTTGGGCAAAGAAGTGCTGGACAACTACCGAGGTGAAAAAGTGGTGGCCAGCGCCTTGGCCACCTTGCAGGACCGCGGGTGGATCAAGGAAGGCCATGTGACCTGCAACGATGCCGGTGAACATTCGCTGAACCTGCCGATCAAGCTCACCGCGTCCGGCGTGGAAGCGGCTCGCAAGCTGGAAAGCGAAGCGGGCCAATAACACACCTTGCCTGGTCTGGCCCTTGTATCTTGTATGAGGGCCAGAAGGAGTATCGCAATGCCTCGTGGAAGCAAAGCCAAATACACCACCGAACAGAAGCGCAAGGCCGCCCATATCGAAGAGAGTTATGAGCACCAGGGCTTGTCGAAAGAAGAAGCCGAGGCGCGGGCCTGGGCCACCGTCAACAAGCAGTCTGGCGGCGGCGAAAAGGCCGGCGGTTCAGGCCAGCGCAAGGCGCCGGCGAAGAAGTCCCAGGACCGGCATGAGTCGGCCAAGCGGGCTGCGGCCAGTCGTGAGGGGCATCCGCGTAACAGCCGGGTTTCGCTGGGTACGCAGACCAAGGAAAGCTTGCTGAGAGAAGCGCGTGCCAAGGACATTCCCGGGCGCTCGACCATGCGCAAGGATGAGTTGATTGAGGCGCTGAAAAATGCCGGTTAACGCGGAACAAAATGTGGGAGCGGGCTTGCTCGCGAAAGCGGTGTATCAGTGCCAGATTCATTGGCTGAGTCACCGCATTCGCGAGCAAGCCCGCTCCCACATTTTTGGTCGGGTTTTCACCCAAGGAATCAGCGGTGGGCGGCCACCAGTAGCATCATTGGGCGTTCAAGCTCTTCTGCAAGTGCGGGGCGGGCTTTCAGGTCCGCTTCGCTCGGGCCCCACTCGTCGACATGAGTCAGGGTAAACCCCGCCTGGATCAACAGCGTCAGCAACGTGCCCACGGTGCGATGTTGCTTGATCACACCCTCCGCCAGCCAGTTTGTCACCCGTGGTCCTTGCAACTGGTAGCTGTCCACCGGCCAGCTCTTGCGCCCTTGCTCATCAATCAGCCAGCCCGGCTGCCGGGGCGCCATGAAGATCGGATGCTCGATGGAAAATACCAACCGCCCGCCCGGCACCAACGCTTGATGGATACGCGCGAACAGGCCCTTAAGATCGACGATGTAATGAAACGCCAATGAGCTGTAGGCCAGGTCGAAAGCGGCGTCAGGCAGCTCGAGTTTTTCCAGGTCGGCAATGGCGTAGGTGATGGCCGACGACGAAGTCATCTCCTCTGCCCGCGCCAGCATTTTTTGCGAGACATCCAGCCCCAGCACCTGCTCGGCGCCCTGCTCCCGGGCCCAGCGACTGAACCAGCCGTAGCCGCAACCCAGGTCCACCACTTTCAACCCTGGCATCGGCGGTAGCATGGCTTGCAGAGCCGGCCACTCCGGCGCGCCGGCGAGGCCTTCTACCGAGCGGCCCATTTTGCTGTAGCCCTCGAAGAAAACCTCGGTGTCGTAGATGTTCTGGGTCATGACGCTGCTCCGTGCTGAATGGCGACTATTCTGCCGAATCAGCCCTCGCTCAACAACGCATCCACTTCAGCCGTGCCCGGTGAGGTGGCTGGCCCCCAGCGCGTGACCGCCAAGGCCGCCGCCGCGTTCGCGCGACGTGCCGCGACAGCTGGC
>NZ_JACARK010001677.1:0-556 GCF_013386655.1 Pseudomonas sp. K5002
AGTGATCGCCGGCCGTGCCAACGAGCTGGCGGGCAAGCCCCGTGGCGGCAAGAGCCCGGTGCATCCCAACGACCACGTCAACCGTTCCCAGAGCTCCAACGACTGCTTCCCCACCGCCATGAGCATCGCCGCCGTGCAGGCCGTCACCGAGAAGCTGTTGCCGGCGATCCGTGAACTGTCTGGTGGTTTGGCAGAGTTGTCGGCGCGCCACATGAAGCTGGTGAAAACCGGCCGCACCCACATGATGGATGCGACGCCCATCACCTTCGGCCAGGAAGTCTCGGCCTTTATAGCGCAACTCGACTACGCAGAACGCGCGATCCGCAGCGCCCTGCCCGCCGTGTGTGAACTGGCCCAGGGTGGTACTGCCGTCGGCACCGGGCTCAATTCACCCCACGGTTTTGGCGAGGCGATTGCCTCGGAATTGGCCGCGCTGTCGGGCCTGCCGTTTGTCACCGCACCGAACAAATTCGCCGCGCTGTCGGGCCATGAGCCGTTGACCACCCTGCACGGCGCCTTGAAGACCCTGGCCGTGGCCCTGATGAAAATCGCCAAC
>NZ_JACARK010001678.1:0-352 GCF_013386655.1 Pseudomonas sp. K5002
CCAGCCTGGTGCGCGGCATGCTGGCCGCGCCTGAAGCGCCGTTGGGCAGCTTCGAGCTGCTGGCCGCAGACGAGCGCCAGCAATTGCTCGGCGAGTGGGCACTCAACCCCCACGATTTTCCGTTGGATAAAAGCTACGCCGAACTGTTTGCCGCCCAGGTTGCCAAGCGTGGCGATCAGATCGCCGCGATCTGCGCCGGTGAATCCCTGACCTATGCAGAGCTGGATCAGCGCTCCACGCGCCTGGCCCATGCGCTGATTGCAGCCGGTGCCGCAGAGGATCAGTTGGTCGCGCTGGTCGCCCCCCGAGGCCTGGCGTTGTTGACAAGCATGCTCGCCGTGTTCAAGGCCGG
>NZ_JACARK010001679.1:0-387 GCF_013386655.1 Pseudomonas sp. K5002
CCGTGAGGTGGTCAACCGCACTTCGCGGGCCAGCACCACCTTGCGCAGGTCGCCGGCGTTGATGCGCTGCACGGCCGTCGCCACGGTGTCTTGCCATTGCTGCGCGCTGATGGTGTTTTCGTCGCTCGGTGTGCCGAGGGGAATCTCCTGGCGTGGCGCACTGGCGTAGCGGGACAGAAGCAACGTCCACTGGGTTTCCAGGCTCTGGGCGCAACGCACCGCGTCCGCCCCGGGCTCCAGCCACTGGCTGAAGATCACATGATGTTGCTCGGCTTCCCGCAGCAGCAGGATGCGCGGCAGCACCAGGGAGGTGGCGGCGAATGACTGCCATTTGAGCGAGCGTGGGCCCTTCGGGTCAAACGCAAAGCCGCCACACAGCAACGGCTG
>NZ_JACARK010001680.1:0-609 GCF_013386655.1 Pseudomonas sp. K5002
CTGCGCCAGCGTCCGGCGCAAAGCCTGGTCCTGATCCTGGTCACCGACGGCGACAACAATGCCGCCGAAATCGACCCGCTGACCGCCGCCCGCCTGGCCGCCGAAGAAGGGGTGAAAATCTACCCGATCGGCATCGGCGCAGACCCCGAGCAAACCGGCTCCCTGGGCATCCTCGGCGTCAACCCGAGCCTCGACCTCGACGAACCGGCCCTCAAGGCCATCGCCGAGGCCACCGGCGGCCGCTACTTCCGCGCCCGCGACGGCAACGAACTGCTGAAGATCAAGGAAACCCTCGACCAGCTCGAACCCGTGGCCCAGCAACCCACCCAGGCCCGCCCCGCCCAGGCGCTGTACAGCGCGCCGCTGGCGTTGGCGCTGATCCTCAGCATGCTGCTGGTGATCCAGGAACGCTGGCCGGATAACGCCCTGCAACGCCTGTTCAGCAAACTCTCAAGCAAGGGCCGTTTCCTGCAACCCAATCCTGAATGGCGTGAACGCCTCAAACGCCTGCGTTTGCGGAGGCGTCGATGATCGCCCTGTGGCCGCACTGGTTCCGCCCCTGGTGGCTGTTGCTGCTGCCGCTGCTCGGCTGGTTGCTGTGGCAGTTGT
>NZ_JACARK010001681.1:0-351 GCF_013386655.1 Pseudomonas sp. K5002
AACTGACCGGCGCCGACGACAGTGAACAGCGCCTGCACGCCGCCGGCATTACGCCGGACGCCGCTCAGGTTGCCGCAGCGTGGCAAACCCAGGTCAGCGAAATCTTTACCAGCGCCACCCTGCCCCTGCCGCCTGCTGCTAGCTATTTCTACCTGGATGCACGCCGCGGTTTGCACAGCGAGCACCTGGGAATTTTGTTGGCGGAAATGCAGTTTTTGCCCCGAGCGTACCCCGATGCAACCTGGTGAGCTGATCGCCAGCGACCAGGGCGCACGCCCGGCGCAACCCACCGACCTGGCTGCCGCGTGGGCCACCCTGGCGCAGGTCATGGACCCGGAAGTGCCGGTGGTG
>NZ_JACARK010001682.1:0-358 GCF_013386655.1 Pseudomonas sp. K5002
CGCGTTTGCAGCATTGTTCCAGCAGATGGTGCGCGGTTTCGCGGCCCAGGCGCTGGGCGAGGACGATGCTGACCGCTTCGGCCAGTACCAGGCCCTGGGTCAGATCAAGGTTTTGGACCATGCGCCGGGGGTCGACTTCCAGGCCTTCGCTGACCAGCAGCGCCTGATGCAACGCACCGGATACCAGCCGGCAAATCTCCGGCAGGGTTTCCCATTCGGCGTGCCACAGGCCCAGGCTGCGTTCGTGTTCCTGGGGCATCGCGCTGAACATCGTTGCCACCAGGCCGGGCACTCGCGTGGCAGCGCTGATCAGCACGGCAGCGCCCACCGGGTTGCGCTTGTGGGGCATGGTCGAAGA
>NZ_JACARK010001683.1:0-388 GCF_013386655.1 Pseudomonas sp. K5002
GCGCCCGGCCCTGGCGGTGGCTGCCGCCCTGGTGTGTGCCGTGCTGGCGAGCAACATCGGCGCCCCACGCGAGCTGTTCCACGCCCAGGTCGCGGCCCATGCCAAAGGAATGCGCACCATGCATTTGCCTGACGGCAGCACCTTGTACGTCAACGCCAATACGCGCCTGCGGGTGGACTTCAACAGTCACCAGCGCATCGTGCATCTGGATCAGGGCCAGTTGTATATCGAGGTGGCGCCCGACAAGGAGCGTCCGCTGTTCGTGCAGGCCGGTGAAGCCAATGTGCGGGTGGTCGGCACCGGCTTCGATGTGCGGCGCAGCAAGCAGCAACTGGTGGTCAGCGTGGCCCATGGGCAAGTGGCGTTCGATCCGGATACCAGGCTGCCG
>NZ_JACARK010001684.1:0-380 GCF_013386655.1 Pseudomonas sp. K5002
CTTTGACCTGCACGCCGGTGAAGTGCTGGGCATCGCCGGCCTGGTGGGCGCCGGGCGTACCGAACTGGCACGGCTGATCTTTGCCGCCGACCCACGCACCTCCGGCACCCTGGAGGTGGTCGGCAAAACCGTGACCCAACTGCGCAACCCGGCGGATGCGATTCGTGCCGGTGTCGTCTACCTCACCGAGGACCGCAAGGCCCAGGGTCTGTTTCTCGACATGAGCGTGGCCGACAACATCAACGTCTGTGCGTGTGTGCCGGATGCCCATGCCGGTGGCGTGCTCGACCGTGGCCACGCCGCACAACGCTCACGCGATGCGATCAAGTCCCTGTCGATCCGCGTGGCGTCGGGCAAGGTCAACGTCGGCGCGTTGTCCG
>NZ_JACARK010000175.1:0-8368 GCF_013386655.1 Pseudomonas sp. K5002
GAAGGCGCCGTCGCCGTTGAACCGCACCAGGGGTTGATAGGCGTTGGCGCGCTCCGGGTGAGCGATACGCGTGTCGCCGGTTTCAGGGTCTGCCTGCACTTCGAAGTGAGTACCTTGCAGCGCGAGGATCTGCTTGCCCCGATGGGTGTGCAGGCCGTCGACAATGGGCGGCTGGTCGAGGTTTTTCACAGCATAGGGCGCAATATCCGGGTGCCACAGGCGCGTGCTGCCGTCGGGCCGCACCACCGGGCGCAAGCCTTCGACGAAGGGGCTGAGCTTGAGCCGTGCGACATGGCCCAACTGGCTGGCAGCACCGAACAAGGCAAACTGGATCACGCTGTCGGCCACCGCGACCACTTGCTCCGCCGCCTCGGCACCACGCCCCTGGGCCCAATCGACAATCCCCTCGAACACCTCGTCGGTGATCTGGTACAGGCTGTAGGCGAGCATCGCTTCACCCAGCAGCGGCACGAAGGGCGTCAGCACCAGCAGCGCCGCATTGAAGATATCCCCGAGGATTTTTTCCAGGTTGTCCCACCAGGCCCAGCGCGCGTGGCGGTCGGCGGTGGCGGTGGGCACGGCGATGTCCAGGGCATCGTTGACGATCTTGTTCAACTTGAGGCGGTACTGGTAATTCCACAGGTCATTTTCGGCGGCGAGCGTTGAGCGATTGATGTGATCGTCACCGATAGCCTGCACGCTGAATTGCAGGTTTGGCTGGGTGATCGGAGTGTCGCGCCAGCTGGGGCGCGGGTCGGTGTGGGCGGTTTGATGCCAGCGCACACGGCTCAAGCGTGTATTGAGCCCGGCAAAGAATTCACCGCGCCTGGCGTGGTCGATGAACTGGCTGAAGAAGGTCTGGTAGCGCTGGCTGTCCCGCAGTTTTTCCGTGAGGTGGCTGAGGAAGGCCGCAGGCGAAGGGTATTGCTTCAGAGGGTGTTCGGGGTCTGCGGGGATGTACACCAGCACCTTGCCGACGGGTCGGGTGGGCTGCGGGACAAACAGCAACAGGATGCCGGTCAATGCCGTGTTCATCAGGCTCAGGGTATGGCATCCAAGCGCCTGACCGTCCAGCAGCGCGACGCGGCCGGCGATCAGGTCGAGCACGGCGCCGTGGGCATCGGCGTCGATGTCCCGGTTGATCAAGGCCAGGTGCGCCGCCGTACCCAGGGCAGTCTTCTGAGTGGCAATCATCTGCAGGCGCACGGCCCGGGTCACCGCCGGGTCATAGAACCCCAGGGCCTGGCGCAGGCTTTTCTGGTAGCGGGCGCCCAGGTCCAGGGTGCGGCAGATGTGCTTGAACTGTTCAGCGGTCAATACGGCGCCGGTGATGGAGTGGCGCAAGGTCAGTGTATCCCGCTGCCCGCGTGGGTCTTCGGCGGACAGGAAGGCGTAGTCGACGAAGGTGTCCGAGGCGGCAAAGTTGGCCAGCGCGACGTCCAGCAGCGACAGGGTTTTGCTTTGCTCCCCACGATTGAAATCGTGCACCCACCAGGCAACTTTGGCGCTGGCATACAGCCGCAGGCAGGTGGTTCTGACGTCAATCTCGCCATAGGCCTTCAAGGCATTTTTCAGCAGCGGTTCGGCGAAGGCGTACACGTCGGTCAATGCCTGGAATCGCTGGTCCATCGCAGCCTGCTGCTGCCAGTGTGCGGCGATCGCGGGCTTGAGCGCTTGATGCTGGCTGGCGCTGGCATGGGGATAGTGGCGGATGCCTTGGTGGGCGACGTCGTTGAGTGCGCGCAGGCGGAGTGGCGAGGTGGTTTTCAGCCAGTGCGGCAGGGCGTTTTCGATAAACGCGTGGTGCAGGGACTGGTCGGGTATGTCGGCCATGGGGGCAACCTGTAGAGCTCAAAAAGAAGGCTTGAGTCTATGCACCGGCACGGCTGCGGATAAGTTTGAATAGTGGGTGGAAACCGCGGCGGATCCCTCAGTAATCCGCAAGTGAAAAGCGCAGGGATAGGCCCATCAGCGCACGCTGCATAAGCTGTTGTTGCCCGGTTGCAGATAGGGCGTAAGAATCGGCGCCATGCCCTTGAGTACCTGTACCGGCAACGCCGAAGTGAACTTGAAACCCTGGGCCGAAGCGCCGGGGACGAAGGCGGTCAGCGTGCCGAAATGATGCTCGCCGATGTAGAACACGAAGGTCGCCGTGCGGTTGATCGCCTTGGAGCTGAGGATCCGCCCACCGGCGCCGATGGCTTCGATCCGGTTGTCGCCGGTACCGGTCTTGCCGCCCATGGCCAAAGGCGTACCGTCCGCCAGTTTGAAACTGCCGGACACGCGTCGTGCAGTGCCCGCGTCCACCACCTGGGACAGCGCCCCCTTGAGTGCCGTGGCCACCTCGGAAGGCATCACGCGCTTGCCGCGATTGGGGTCGTTGACCAAGCGGGTTTCGTACGGGGTGTCGGCGGCAAAGCGCAGGCTGTCGATACGCAGGGTGGGCTGGCGCACGCCATCGTTGAGGATGATCCCCACCAGTTCCGCCAGGGCCGCCGGGCGGTCGCCGGAGCTGCCGATGGCCGTGGCAAGCGACGGCACCAGATGGTCGAAGGGGTAGCCGACTTTTTGCCAGCGCTGGTGAATATCGAGGAAGGCTTCGATCTCCAGCATGGTGCGGATGCGGCTGTCGCGGGCACTCTTGTGGCGGCTCTTGAACAGCCAGCTGTAAACCTCCTGGCGCTCGTGTTCACTGGCGGCGGTGGCCTGGGTGAAGGTGGCGTCGGGGTTGTTCAGCAGGTAGCCCATCAGCCACAGGTCCAGCGGGTGAACCTTGGCGATATAGCCTTGGTCAGGCAGGTCGTAGGCGCCGGGGCCGTAATTCTGGTAGAGCTTTTCGAGGCGCTCGTCGGTGAGTTTTTCAGGGCTTTTGACGCTGCTCAAGTGCGAGCGGACGAAGCTGTTGAAACTCGCCTGGCTGGCGTTGGGCAGCAGGTAGCGGTGTACGGCGGCCAGGCGGATGGCGGTGGGGTGCATGCCATCGAGGAAAGTATCGAGGCGCGCCTGGGTATCTTTGTTGCGGTACTTTTTCCAGAACTTGAGCAGGAACGTAGTGCCCTCGCGGTCGGCAAACTGGGCCAGGTATTCCTGGCGGCGCGGGTCGTTGTCGTCCTTGAGCAACTCGGCGCTGTTGTTCGGGCCCTGGTAGGTGGTGTAGCGCACCAGGTCGCGCATCAAGCGAATGAACGGCAGGTTGATGGACTCGCGCAGGGCCTCGATCAAGGTGGGATTGCGGCCGTTGTCCTGGCTGCGGAAGTTGTGGAAGTGGTGCATGCCGCCGCCGGTGAAAAAGCCTTCGCCGGTGTTGGCCGAGTATTGGCGATTGAGGGCGGCGTCGAGCATGGCCGGCAGGTTGCGGTCGCTGTTCTGGATCAGGTAATCGAGGGCCCAGCGGGTGATGCGGTCCTGGTCGTCCACCGGAATCTTGCGCAGTTGGGCAGCGGGTATCGCGCCGTATTTGTCGTGCAACTCGCTGACGATTTGCAGGTAGGTGGTCATCACCCGCAGCTTGGCGGTTGAACCCAGTTCCAGCTTGCTGCCTTCGTTGATGTCGAATGGCTGGTCGGTGCTGTCGGTTTGCACGCGCACGCGGGCACCGTCGGGTGTCATCTCGTAGAGGTTGAAACTGTAGCGAACCTGAGCGGTGCTGGCGGGCGTCAGCAGCGTGGGCCCGAGCAGGCCGATCTGCGCGGCGAAGGCGGGGTCGGCGAGTTGCTTGAGGTACGTGCTGGCCTGGCTTTGCAGGTCGGCTTGCAAGGTGCTCGTGGCAGAGAGATCGAGTCGGTCGAGGTCGTACAGCGGCTGGTTGAGCAGGGCGGCCAGGCGAGTGCGGGCGACGCTGATGCCCTTGTTGGTTTCGATTGGCTGGATCGTCGGTTGTTGCTGCCAGTCACGGTAGGTGACTTTGCTGGCGAGGGCTGCGCTGGCCAGCGCCGGGTCGATCACGTTGTTTTGTGCGAGCAGGCGGATGTGGCTGTCGGTGAGGTCCGCCAGTTCCTTGTGGCCCTTGGACAGATAGTGAGACGGGCGACGCTGGGCGATCATCAGCGACAGCACCTCGCGCAACGCCAGACCCTTTTGCGGCAGCTGTTTGGGGGCGGTGCCGATGAGCAGCGCGTTTGTCTGGTTGAAGTCGGCGCCGTACCACACGCGCAAGCCTTCGGCCATGCCGTGCACTTCGCCATGGCCGGGTACCGCCGACAGGGGCACGCTGTTGAGGTAGTCGCGCACGATGTCCTGGCGAGCGGCAAGGGTTTGCGGGCCGTCCTGATACGCGCGCACGCCGGCAGAAATCATCTGGCGGATTTTCTCGCCGCCGGACAGGGTCAGGCCGTCGGGCGAGTGGCGGTATTTTTCCAGCTGCGTGGCCAGGGTACTGCCGCCTGCCGTCTGGCCGGGCAGGTGCAAAAGCTTCGCCACCTGGGACCAGGCGGCCTTGGCAAAGCGCGGCCAATCCACGGCCGGGTTGAGTTGCGGGTTTTTCGGGTCCAGCAGGTCGCGGTCTTCGATAAACAGCAGGCTGCTGACCACCACCGGCGGGATCGCCGCAAAGCTTGGGTAGAACTGTTGTGGATACGTGAACTGATACAGCGGCGCGGCGCGGCAATCGGTGATGGTCAGGCCGGCCTGGATCTTTTCCGGGTAGGGCACGAACAGGCCGCGCTGGGCGTAGGCCATCAGGTCGGGGGAGAAGCGCGCTTGAGCCTGGATCAGGTAGTCACGCTTGATCAAGCGCGGCAGGAACTCGCCGAGGGCGCTGTAGCCCAGGCGCTTGTCAAAGGGCCCGGCGCCAGGGTAAACCCGCGCATCGCTGGGGCCCGAATGCATTTGGTAGGTGAGGGTTGAGGCAATGTCGGAGAAGGTCTTGGCCTGCAACCTTGAAGTGCGCATTTCCCGCAGGGCGGCAAAGCCCAGGGCGATCAGCGCAATCAGCAGCACCAGCCAGAACAGCCGCCACCACAACCGTCGGCGGGGAGGAGGGCTTTGTGGCAACGGCTGTTCATCCGGGCTATCGGTGGATACCGCAGCCTTGGTCGAAGCGTTTTGCCATAAAGCGCCCATAGTCGATTGATCCATTTACGTAGATTGATCGGACTTGGTTGAAGCTTAGACGGTGGTGGGCGAGTGGGGGGGATTTGTGAGTGTGATGCTGTTTGTGGCGAGGGGGCTTGTCCCCCGTTGGGCTGCGCAGCAGCCCCAAAACCTGCCATGAAGATCTTCCTGAAGAAATGCGGTGTGTTTACTGGGGCTGCTGCGCAGCCCAACGGGGGGCAAGCCCCCTCGCCACAGACAAGCCCTCTCCACACAGGAAAAATCAGAGCCAGGCTGCGTCCCATAGTGGGTAGTCACCAATATGTTCGACCAGGCCCGCTCGCAGAGGATTGGCGATGATGTAGCGGGCAATTTTGCGAAGGTCTTCATCGCTACGCACTGCTCGGTCATGGTAGCCAAGTTGCCAGAATCGTTCTTTGCTGCCGCGTGCGCGATTAATGGTGAGGGTGCTGCGGGATTTGGTACGTCCCACAGCCTGCGACAACGTTGTGCCTTGCAGCTCAAATAGCCAATGAAAGTGATCAGGCATGACGACCCATGCCAGAGAGTCGACCATTCCCAATTCATGGGTCTTCCTGAATTCTGCTACCAGTAGTCTTCCCAAATGGAAGTCTTTGAACAGGGGTTGCCGGTTGTGAACCACGGCGGTAATCAGATAAGGACGGCCAGATTCTGAATGTCGACCACGGCGTAACAGATGAGAGTTGGGTTGATGAAGCATTCCTTTGCTCCTTGAGGGGAAGTAGTCAATTGACGTTAGCAGCTGCTGTGGAGTGCTCTCTTGCAGTTCAGTGTCGGCGTGTTTCTCGAAGGTAGATTTGTGGCGAGCGGGCTTGTCTGTGGCGAGGGGGCTTGTCCCCCGTTGGGCTGCGCAGCAGCCCCAGTAAAGACACCGCATTTTCTGGATAGAACTTATGGCAGGTTTTGGGGCTGCTGCGCAGCCCAACGGGGGACAAGCCCCCTCGCCACAGACAAGCCCGCTCGTCACAGATAACCCCGCCACATAACCCCAAACCGTCGAGCTAGAGCCTCCCCCACCCGTAAACCCGCCAAAGGTAGGGGCATGACGCTGCACCATTACCGTGCAATACTCGCCGCCGTTTGGTGGCGATGATTCCTACGCTAACCAGGTGATGCTCCTCCGCAAAAGGCGCCTTTACCGAGAGTTCCCGCTGAATCTTGCCGTTTATAGAGTGAAAACCCCTGGGTTTAGCTTTTTATACTGCACCCCCGCTGATCTGGCCCGGCCAGACCGTTTTACCCAAAAGGTGATCCGGCAACGGTACGCCATGGCAGACCCGCCATGACGCCCCGGACTCGGTGGCTCATATCCAATAACAAGACGAGGTTGTATCCCTATGCCAGCTGGCAATCATCTGCCCCACGGCGAGACCGCTCAGGGCGGTCCGCTGAAACGCGAACTCGGCGAACGGCATATTCGCCTGATGGCCCTCGGTGCATGCATCGGCGTCGGCCTGTTCCTAGGCTCGGCCAAGGCCATTGAAATGGCCGGCCCGGCGATCATGCTGTCGTACATCATCGGCGGCCTGGCGATCCTGGTGATCATGCGCGCCCTCGGCGAGATGGCCGTGCACAACCCGGTGGCCGGTTCGTTCAGCCGCTACGCCCAGGATTACCTCGGCCCGCTGGCGGGCTTTCTCACCGGCTGGAACTATTGGTTCCTGTGGCTGGTGACCTGCGTGGCAGAAATCACGGCCGTCGCCGTGTACATGGGCGTGTGGTTCCCCGATACACCCCGCTGGATCTGGGCCCTGGCAGCACTGATCAGCATGGGCACCATCAACCTGATCGCGGTCAAGGCTTTCGGTGAGTTCGAGTTCTGGTTCGCACTGATCAAGATCGTCACCATCATCGCCATGGTGATCGGCGGCGTCGGCATCATCGCGTTCGGCTTTGGCAACGATGGCGTGGCCCTGGGCATTTCCAACCTGTGGACCCACGGCGGCTTTATGCCCAATGGCGTGCAGGGTGTGTTGATGTCCCTGCAGATGGTGATGTTCGCCTACCTGGGCGTGGAGATGATCGGCCTCACCGCCGGTGAAGCGAAGAACCCGCAGAAGACCATCCCGAGTGCCATCGGTTCGGTGTTCTGGCGCATCCTGCTGTTCTACGTCGGTGCGTTGTTCGTGATCCTGTCGATCTACCCGTGGAACGAAATCGGCACCCAGGGCAGCCCGTTCGTGATGACCTTCGAGCGCCTGGGTATCAAGACCGCCGCCGGCATCATCAACTTCGTGGTGATCACCGCAGCGTTGTCGTCGTGCAACGGCGGTATCTTCAGCACCGGGCGCATGCTCTACAGCCTGGCGCAGAACGGCCAGGCCCCGGCCACGTTCGGTACCACCTCAAGCAACGGCGTGCCGCGCAAGGCGCTGCTGCTGTCGATCTTCGTGCTGTTGCTGGGCGTGCTGCTCAACTACATGGTTCCGGAAAAAGTCTTCGTCTGGGTCACTTCCATCGCCACCTTCGGCGCGATCTGGACCTGGCTGATGATCCTCCTGGCCCAGCTCAAGTTCCGCAAGAGCCTGACCCAGGCCGAACGTGACGGCCTTAAATACCGCATGTGGCTGTACCCGGTCAGCTCCTACCTGGCCTTGGCGTTCCTGGTGCTGGTGGTGGGCCTGATGGCGTACTTCCCGGACACCCGTGTGGCGCTCTACGTGGGGCCGGTGTTCCTGGTGCTGCTGACGGTGTTGTTCTACGTGTTCAAGTTGCAGCCGACTCAAGCGGCGGCACGCACCGCGAGCTGAGTTTCCTGCGCTCAACAAAAAGCCCCTTACGGGGCTTTTTGTTTTTCAGGCGGTGGCGGGAGGCGCCGGTTGGGTGAGCCGCTTGTTCAAATCCAGCCAGGCCCCCAGCAGCGCCATCAGCCCGGCGCCTACCAATGCCGTGAAGATTTGCATGGCGAAGGCATCGCCGGTGATCGCATTGATCATGTCTGCCAGTGGCGCCAGCAGCACCCCCAGGCAGAACACCTCCAGGGAGTAGCGGCCCATGCGGCAGGTTTGCTGCGCCAGCCAGTTTTGCGTCCAGGCGTGGCCAGGCAACAGCTTGGCGGTGACATAGGCCAGGGCCAGGAAGTGCAGCAAACGCACGGGCGACAGGTCGGTCTTGCTGATGGGGTACAGCAGGTCACTGAGCGCCGACGGCATCAGCGCGTCGTGGATTTCCGGCCAGCGCCACGAGAGCGTGAGAACCCCCGCCACCAGCGCATACACCGCCGCAGCGACGAACAATGGCTGACGCAACAGGCGCCGAGTCTCGACAGGGCGGGGTTGCCCGGCATGAATCGCCG
>NZ_JACARK010001685.1:0-569 GCF_013386655.1 Pseudomonas sp. K5002
CCACATGCGGTTGCGATTATCGGCGGGCGGCAGGAAGCCGCCACGGGCCGGATGACCGTCACCGCCCAGGGCGGATTCGGGCAGCGGGTCCTGGAAAAAGCACCATTGCCACAAGGGCGGAACCGGCTCGCCATCTGCCGGTGCCGCTTCGCCAAAGGTGGCGGCGATGCGTTTGAGCAGGTTGTGGCTCAAGTGGTCGTGGGCTGTTTCGCTACGGCCGATCCAGTCTGTGGCGCTCATCAGGTGCATGTCCTCGGGCAGGGAATCTGAACCGGATCATGCTGGGCCCTGGCCGTTCTGAGAATTTGCATTTCAATAAAGCAGCGTTCGGCTATGCTGAACGCCATCGCCCATAAAAAGATCTCAAGAACCCGGATGATCAATGTGGGAGCTGGCTTGCCTGCTCCCACATGGGTTCTTCGTCGCTGCCCCGGAGCCTTGCATGCACTTTGATCTGGCTGACTTACGCCTGTTTATCCATATCGCCGAATCCCCCAGCCTGACCCAGGGCGCCAAGCGCGCGTTCCTTTCGCCGGCCGCCGCCAGTGCGCGGATCAAGGCCCTGGAGG
>NZ_JACARK010001686.1:0-504 GCF_013386655.1 Pseudomonas sp. K5002
ATCCAGCCCGGGCTGACGGCATTGACCCGTACTTCCGGCCCGAGGCTGATAGCCAACGCGTGGGTCAGGGCCAGCAAACCGCCCTTGCTCGCCGCATAGGCTTCGGTGTCCGGTTCCGACTGGCGTGCCCGGGTCGACGCCAGGTTGACGATGGCGCCGCCGTGGGCCCGCAGGTAGGGCGCACAGTGCTTGGCCAGCAACATGGGACCACTGAGGTTCACCGCCAGTACACGATTCCAGTAAGCCAGGTCGAGACTTTCCAGGGTGATGTTGCGCGGGTCAGCCACGGCAGCATTGCACACCAGCGCATCCAGGCGCCCGAACTGGCCAAGCACCTCGGCCACGCCCTGGGCAACCTGCCGCTCATCGGCCACGTCCATGGTAATAAACCAGGCGTTGTCGCCGAGCACCTTGGACACCTTGGAACCGCGCTCACGGTCCAGGTCCGTCAATACCACCTGCCAGCCTTCGCTGATCAACCAGGCGGCAATCCCCAGGCCGATG
>NZ_JACARK010001687.1:0-804 GCF_013386655.1 Pseudomonas sp. K5002
CACCGGCCAGCAGTGCCGCAGCGATCAGTCGCCCGCGCACCGGCCGCAACACTTGCGAGACCGCGCCGCGCCCCCTGGGTTTGGCCGCAGCCACATCCTTGTTACTCATGAAGTCTCCCTGACTGAATGAGCCTTTGCTCGCCCTTACCTTATCTTCCGAACGAGCGGCCAAAACCCTCAATCGAAACCTCAAGGAATTTTCAGGCAGGGGCGCGGACCGTCACCCAATAGCGGGTGCGCCGCACCACCTGGATCGGCAACGCGGCGGCCAGGTTGTCCAGCGCCAGGTCGGTATTGTCCAGGTGCAATACACCGCTGACCCGCAGCATCGCCACCTCAGGCGCACAGCGCAGTACACCGCGGCGGTAGCGTCCCAGCTCGGCGATCAGTTCGTCCAGCCGGGTGCCATCGGCCACCAACAGGCCCTTGACCCAGGCGATGCTGCGGTCAGTCACCGCCGCAGTCGGCTGTACGGTGTCCCTGGAAACCGTGGCGCCTTGACCTGCCTCCACCCGCGCACCTGCGCCATGGTCGGGCTGTACCTGCACGGTGCCCTCAAGCACGGCCAACTGGCAGTTGCCGTCGTCGCATTGGCGCAGGCTGAAGCGCGTGCCCAGGGCATGAAACACGCCCTGGCGACTCTGCACCCGAAACGGCCGGGGTGACGGCGCGGTCGTGATGAAGACCTCGCCGGCCCGCAGCAGCACCAGGCGCTGGTCGTCATCGAACTGCACGTCAATTGCTGAAGCCGGGCCCAATACCAGGCGGGTACCGTCGGGCAATACCACTTCGCGAACTTCGCCA
>NZ_JACARK010001688.1:0-406 GCF_013386655.1 Pseudomonas sp. K5002
CCTTGCCGGTGCCGGTCTCGCCCTGGATCAACAACGGTGCATCCAGCGCCGCCACCCGTTGCGCCCGCGCCTTGAGGGTGCGGATCGCCGGGGACTCGCCCAACAACGCGTCGAAACCTTCGGCGTGGTCATGGTGCAGCGCCGACAGTTGTTCGCCGATGCGGTTGGGTTGGTACAGGGTCAGCAGGGCGCCGGCGTCGGTGATCGGCGTGGCGTCCAGCAGCAGGGTCTGGCCGTTGACGCTGATTTCCCGCAGGGCCAGGCGAAAGCCGTGTTCCAGCAAGGTGGCCAGCAGGGTTGGGTCGTCGAACAGTTCGTTGATGCTTTCCCCGGCGGGTTCGCGACCGTACAAGGCGATCAGCGCCGGGTTGGCCAGCAGGATCTTGCCGGCGCTGTCCAGGGCCAG
>NZ_JACARK010001689.1:0-301 GCF_013386655.1 Pseudomonas sp. K5002
CACCCCGCGACGTGCCCACTGTTCGGCCCGGGCGTGCAGGCCCGCCACGCCTTTTTCGGAATAGGAAACCTGCATCCAGCCCTTGCGTGTGGGCGCACAGTCGATGCCATGGCGCTCGATCAGGTTGAACACCAGGTCGGCAGAGTTGGACACGGTGTTGATCAGTGGCTCGGCGCGCTCGGCACCGTACATCTGCACCAGTTGATCCGGGTCGTATTTGAGTGTCGGGTTGACCTGCCCGCCATTGCGCCCCGACGCGCCCCAGCCAGGTTCGTTGGCCTCCAGCACGCACACGCTGACG
>NZ_JACARK010001690.1:0-494 GCF_013386655.1 Pseudomonas sp. K5002
ACGCACGGTGTCCAGCGGCGCTTGCCAGTCAATCCCCTGCTCCAGCGCGAGCCGGCATTGGCGCCGCACCTCCCGCAGCAATTGCCGGGGGCTGCGCAGGCTGTGGTCTTCTCCCAGGAAGTCGACCCAGGCCGGCGGCTGCCGACGGACATGGGGCAACAGGCCGTGGCGCGAAAAAATCTCGATGGGCCCGCGATGGCCGGCCTGTTCCAGGGACACCACGGCGTCCACCATGGTCAGCCCGGAACCGATGATCAGCACGGTGGATTGCGGGTCCAGTTGGGTCATGGCCGATACATCCCACGGGTCGACGGCAGCGGCATTCAAGCCGCTGGATTCGGTCTGTGGCGTGCGTGCCGCCGGGAACATGCCGGTGGCCAATACCGCACAGGCACCGCGCAGTTGCTGGCCGTCGCTCAAGGTCAGCCGTGTGGCGTGTTCATCCACCTCAAGGTCTGTCACCTCGGCGCGAATGTGCTCGACGGTCGACGCGG
>NZ_JACARK010001691.1:0-439 GCF_013386655.1 Pseudomonas sp. K5002
GCGCCAGCACGCCTTCGATCACACGCGGATCCGCCAGCACTTTCTGGTGCCCGCCCTGCTCCAGGCGCAGCAGGCGGCTGTCGAACCAGGCGTCATGGATGATCTGGCAAGCCTTGACCGAGACGAAGGTATCGTCTTCGGCATGCACGATCAGGCCCGGGATATTCATTTGATAGTGGGCGACATCGAGGTGCTTGAGAGGCATGCCCATCGTCAGCTCGACCTCCTGGATAAACGCCGAACGCGCTCGCGCCGGCAAACCGACCATGCCGGCAAAGCCGCGCAGTACGTCGAGAAACCGCGAGGGTGCGGCGATACTGACCAACGCCTTGGTGCGCAAGCCCAACTGCACCGCCAACATCGCGCTGGCCCCACCCATGGAGTGACCGACAACCGCATGCAGCGGTGGCAGTTCGGCAGCCGCTTCCAGCATGGCACG
>NZ_JACARK010000176.1:0-14782 GCF_013386655.1 Pseudomonas sp. K5002
GTGCCGGGGTGATCGCACGCACTGCCCAGGCCGCCGAGCATGGCCCGGATGCGAATGCCGAAGCCGCGCTGTCACGCTGGTTCAGCCGCGAGTACCAGGCAGCCAACCCGGCGCAGATCGCTGCGCTGCGTGAAACCCTGGCGGGCAACGACCCCCAGGGCTACCTCACCACGTACGAGCTGTTCGCGACCCAGGACATGTACCGCGCCGACGACCTCAAGGGTTTGCGCGCGCCGACCCTGGTCGCCACCGGTGAACTCGACCCGGGCTCGACCCCGGAGATGGCCCGGCAACTGGCCGATCGCATTCCCGGTGCGACGGTTGCAGTGCTGGCCGAGCAACGGCATATGATGCCAGTGGAATCGCCGCGGCTGGTCAACCAACTGCTGCTGGGCTTTCTTGACACGGTGTACACCCAAAAAAATCCAATAAAGGGGATCGTTGCATGACACTCGCACGCTTCCAGATGTGCATCGGCGGTGAATGGGTCGATGCCCTGTCCGGCAAGACTTTCGACAGCCTCAACCCAGCCCTGGCCGAACCCTGGGCGCAACTGCCCGACGCCGACGAGACGGATGTGGAGCGCGCCGTGCAGGCCGCGCAAAGCGCCTTCGACAGCCCGGCCTGGCGTGGCCTCACCGCTACCGCGCGGGGCAAACTGCTGCGCCGCCTGGGAGATTTGATTGCCGAAAACAAGGAACAACTGGCACAGCTCGAAAGCCGCGACAATGGCAAGCTGATCCGCGAGACACGCGGTCAGGTCAGTTACCTGCCGGAGTTCTTCCATTACACGGCAGGCCTGGCCGACAAGCTTGAGGGCGGCACCCTGCCGCTGGACAAGCCGGACCTCTTCGCCTACACCGTGCACGAAGCCATGGGCGTGGTGGCCGCGATCATTCCATGGAACAGCCCGCTGTACTTGACCGCGATCAAACTCGCGCCGGCCCTGGCAGCGGGTAATACCATCGTGATCAAACCGTCGGAGCACGCCTCGGCGACCATCCTCGAACTGGCGCGCCTGGCCCTGGAGGCTGGCATTCCGCCGGGCGTGGTCAATGTGGTGACTGGCTACGGCCCAAGCACCGGCGCCGCCCTCACCCGCCACCCTTTGGTGCGCAAGATCGCCTTTACCGGCGGCGCAGCCACGGCGCGGCACGTAGTACGCAGCAGCGCCGAGAACTTCGCCAAGCTGTCGCTGGAACTGGGCGGCAAGTCACCGAACATCATCTTTGCCGATGCCGACCTCGACAGCGCCATCAATGGTGCGATTGCCGGGATATACGCGGCGTCGGGGCAAAGCTGTGTGTCTGGCTCGCGCCTGCTGGTGCAGGATGAAATCTACGACGAATTCGTCGAGCGCCTGGTAGAGCGCGCCAAACGCATTCGCATCGGCAACCCGCAGGACGACGCCAGTGAAATGGGCCCCATGGCCACCGCACAGCAACTGGCCGTGGTCGAAGGCCTGGTGGCGGATGCCATCGCTGAAGGTGCGCGCCTGCGTACCGGTGGCAAGCGTCCGCAGAACCTGGGCGAAGGCTGGTTCTATGAGCCGACCCTGTTCGAGTGCGACCGCAACTCGATGAAGATCATGCAGGAAGAAGTGTTCGGCCCGGTGGCCTCGGTCATCCGTTTCAAGGACGAAGCCGAAGCCCTGGCCATCGCCAACGACTCTCAGTTCGGCCTCGCCGCCGGCATCTGGACCCGCGACCTCGGTCGTGCCCACCGCCTGGCCCGCGACGTGCGTTCGGGGATTATCTGGGTCAACACCTACCGCGCCGTCTCGGCCATGGCGCCCATTGGCGGCTTCAAGAACAGCGGCTATGGACGTGAAAGTGGCATCGATTCGGTACTGGCTTACACCGAGCTGAAGACGGTGTGGATCAACCTTTCCCAGGCGCCCATGCCTGATCCTTTTGTGATGCGTTAAGAGACCCCGACCATGATCGAACCCGGCATTTACAAAGACGTCATGAGTTCATTCCCGTCCGGGGTGACGGTCGTCACTACCCTCGACCCGGATGGCGGCATCGTCGGCATCACCGCCAGCGCATTCAGTGCGCTGTCGATCGACCCGGCACTGGTCCTGTTCTGCCCCAACTATGCATCGGACACCTATCCGATCCTGCGCGACAGCAAGCGCTTTGCGATTCATTTGCTGTCCGCCGACCAGACCGCCGAAGCCTATGCCTTTGCCAGCAAGGGCAAGGAAAAGGCCAAGGGCATCGAGTGGCACTTGAGCGAACTGGGCAATCCGCTGCTGGCCAAGGCCACGGCGATCATCGAGTGCGAGTTGTGGCGCGAATACGACGGTGGCGATCACGCGATCATCGTCGGAGCGGTGAAAAACCTGATCCTGCCCGAGCAACCGGTCACACCGATGATCTACCACAAGGGCAAGCTGGGCCCGCTGCCCACCCTGGCCTGAGGAGCTGATTGATGAGCGACGACAAGTACCAACGGGGCCTGAAAATCCGTACGCAAGTGCTGGGCGAAGCCTATGTGCAACGTTCGATCGAGAACGCCGACGACTTCACTCGCCCCCTGCAGGAGATGGTCACCGAATACTGCTGGGGCCATGTGTGGGGCCGTGAGGGTTTGTCGCTTAAAGAACGCAGCATGATAAACTTGGCGATGATTTCGGCCCTCAATCGGCCCCATGAACTCAAGCTGCACGTGCGCGGCGCCTTGCGTAACGGGCTGAGTCGTGAACAAATACGCGAAATTCTGCTTCAGGTCGGCATTTATTGCGGGGTTCCCGCCGCCGTGGACAGTTTCCGACTGGCCCGTGAAGCCTTCGCCGAAACCGACGCCGAGGCCTCCAGTTAACCGCAACATTCAGAGCAGCCCCCATGAAACGCCTGCCACTCGACGACAGCTTCAAGGTCAATCACAACCCGGTCACCCTGCGCGAAATCGTGCTGGCAAAACTGCGCAGCGCCATCATGAACTTCCAACTGCTGCCGGGTGACCGCCTGGTGGAACGCGACCTTTGCGACCGCCTCGGCGTCAGCCGCACCTCGGTGCGCGAAGCCTTGCGTCACCTGGAGTCCGAAGGCCTGGTGGAGTTCGCCGATGCCAAGGGCCCGCAAGTGGCGATCATCACCCTGGCCGATGCCGTCGACATCTATGAACTGCGTTGCGTGCTCGAAGGCTTGATCGTGCAGTTGTTCACCCTGCGCGCCAAGGCCAAGGACATCAAGGCACTGGAAAAAGCCCTCGAGGAAAACCGCAAGGCCCTCAAGGACGGTGAGCTGCAACAGGTCATTGATTCGGTACAAGGATTCTACGACGTGTTGCTCGAAGGCTCCGGCAACCACGTGGCGGCCACCCAACTGCGTCAGTTGCAGGCACGTATCAGCTACTTGCGCGCGACCTCGGTATCCCAGGAAAACCGTCGCGGTACCAGCAACCAGGAAATGGAGCGTATGGTCCAGGCGATCAAGAGCGGCGACCCGCTCGCCGCCCACCAGGCCTGTGTCGACCACGTGCGCGCCGCCGCCGCCGTGGCCCTGGATTACCTCAAGCGCAAGCAGGAAGAGACCGGCAAGATCCCCGAGATCACACTGCCCATCGCCCTCAAAGAACCGCGCATAGGTCACTGACCATGCCCAGCCCCAGTTTTTGCCCGACATGTGGCAGCAGTGACCTCGGTCACCAGCTGCCACCGGGTGATACCCATGAGCGCCTGATGTGCCGGGGCTGCGGCTACATCCACTACATCAACCCGAAGATTATCGCCGGCTGCATCATCGAGCAGGACGGCAAATATCTGCTTTGCCAGCGGGCCATCCCGCCGCGTCCTGGCACCTGGACGCTGCCGGCCGGCTTCATGGAAGGTGGCGAAACCACTGAACAGGCCGCACTACGCGAAGTCTGGGAAGAAAGCGGCGTACGCGCGGAGATCCTCTCGCCCTACTCGATTTTCAGCGTGCCGAAGATCAGCGAGGTGTACATCATCTTCCGCGCCATCGCGCTGCAGATCACCGGCCAGTTCGGGCCGGAGACCCTCGACTACAAGTTCTTCGCGCCCGAGGACATTCCCTGGGACAGCATCTACTACCCGGCGATCCGGCAGATCCTCGAGCGTTATATCGAGGAACGCCAGGCTGGGGTGTATGGCATCTACATCGGTAACGACGACAGCGGCAAGATTCACTTCATCCGCTGATCGTCAGACCCGACACGGATCAAAAATGTGATGTATGCCTGATACCCCTAAGGCACCAGCCCTTCCACGATGATGATCTGCGCCTCGCCCGCCCCTTCACGACGCGCCTTTGCCTCCTGATACTCCGCAGACTCATAACAGGCCAGCGCCTGCTCGTAGCTGTCGAACTCGATCACCACATTACGTTGCCTGGCAGGCCCGCCTTCCATCGCGGCGCTGCGCCCGCCCCTGGCCAGGAAGCGCCCGCCAAACTTCGCGAAGGCCGCAGGCGCGCGCTGGGTGTACTGCGTGTACTGCTCTGCATCGGACACATTTACATGAGCAATCCAGTAAGCCTTCATCGTGACATCCTCTTGCTTGGTTTTGTGGTATACCATAATACATACAACCAATAAATCGAGCAGCCACCATGTCTTTCAACAACATCGCAGACATCATCGAAGACTACCGCCAAGGCAAAATGGTGCTCCTGGTGGACGACGAGGATCGGGAGAACGAAGGCGACCTGTTGCTGCCCGCGGTGTGCTGCACCGCCGAGACTATCAGCTTCATGGCCCGGGAAGCGCGTGGCCTGATTTGCCTGACCCTCACCGACGAACACTGCCAGCGCCTCGGCCTGCAGCAGATGGTGCCGAGCAATGGCAGCGTGTTCAGCACCGCGTTTACCGTGTCCATCGAAGCCGCCACCGGCGTGACTACCGGCATCTCCGCCGCCGACCGGGCGCGCACGGTGGCCGCGGCCGTGAATGCCGATGCGGGGCCGGCCGACATCGTGCAACCGGGGCATATTTTCCCGTTGCGCGCCAAGGATGGCGGCGTGTTGACGCGCGCCGGGCACACCGAAGCCGGTTGCGACCTGGCGCGCCTGGCCGGGCACACACCAGCCTCGGTGATCGTCGAAGTGATGAACGATGACGGCACCATGGCACGTCGCCCTGACCTTGAGGTGTTCGCGCACAAGCATGGGATCAAGATCGGCACCATCGCCGATCTGATCCACTACCGCCTCAGTACCGAGCGCACCGTAGTGCGCATCGGCGAGCGCGACCTGCCCACAGTGCACGGCACGTTCCGCCTGATCACCTTTGAGGACCGCATTGATGGCGGCGTGCACATGGCGATGGTCATGGGGCAGTTACACCGCGACACGCCCGCCCTGGTGCGCGTGCACGTGATCGACCCGCTGCGCGACCTGGTGGGCGCCGAGTATAGCGGCCCCTCCAACTGGACCTTATGGGCCGCCCTGCAACGCGTCGCCGCAGAAGGCAGCGGCGTGGTGGTGGTGCTGGCCAATCATGAATCCTCCCAGGCCCTGCTCGAACGCGTCCCGCAGTTGACCCAGACGCCGCGCCAGTTCAGCCGTTCGCAGTCGCGGATCTATTCGGAAGTCGGCACCGGCGCGCAGATATTGCAGGACCTTGGCGTCTGCAAGCTGCGCCACCTTGGCCCTCCGCTGAAATACGCCGGGCTGACAGGCTACGACCTGGAGGTGGTGGAGAGCATTCCGTTCACCGAATGACGGATAACCGGTAAGGCAAAGTGCTTGCACAAAGCTTGGAATACCATAATATGATATTCCATCGACCGAGTACTTTTGCCAAGTGCGCATGCCAGGGATAGCGCCAGTAACAAGCCTTGGTACGGTCGACTTTTGAGGCTTCGCAATAGAGGCTTCGAGAGACCTACTGCTCCCGATAGGCGGGCATTACCAGGCCCGCTCAATAACAAAACAAATGAGGGCGTGAAAATGGTGTTGAACAAACGTGCAACCGCGATGCTGTTCGCGGGTTTGCTGGCCACGGCCACTCACGCGGCCCTGGCGGCCGAAAGCGTCAATTTCGTGAGCTGGGGCGGTAGCACCCAGGATGCGCAAAAGCAGGCGTGGGCCGATCCTTTCAGCAAGGCCAGCGGGATCACTGTGGTGCAGGACGGTCCCACCGACTATGGCAAGCTCAAGGCCATGGTCGAGAGCGGCAACGTGCAGTGGGACGTGGTAGACGTGGAGGCTGACTTCGCCTTGCGCGCCGCCGCTGAAGGGCTGCTCGAACCCCTGGATTTTTCGGTGATCCAGCGCGACAAGATCGACCCGCGGTTTGTCTCCGACCATGGCGTCGGCTCGTTTTTCTTCTCCTTCGTACTCGGCTACAACGAGGGCAAGCTCGGCGCTGGCAAGCCACAGGACTGGGCCGCGCTGTTCGACACCAAAACCTACCCCGGCAAACGTGCCCTCTACAAATGGCCAAGCCCTGGCGTGCTCGAACTGGCGCTGCTGGCTGACGGCGTTCCCGCCGACAAGCTCTACCCCCTGGACCTGGACCGCGCCTTCAAGAAACTCGACACCATCAAGAAAGACATCGTCTGGTGGGGCGGCGGCGCACAGTCCCAGCAACTGCTGGCCTCGGGCGAAGTCAGCATGGGTCAGTTCTGGAACGGCCGCATTCATGCCCTGCAGGAAGATGGCGCACCCGTAGGCGTAAGCTGGAAACAGAATCTGGTGATGGCGGACATCCTGGTCGTGCCTAAAGGCAGCAAAAACAAAGGCGCGGCGATGAAGTTCCTGGCCAGTGCCAGCAGCGCCAAGGGCCAGGCCGACTTCTCTAACCTGACCGCTTATGCACCGGTGAACATCGACAGTGTGCAGCGCCTGGACTCAGTGCTCGCGCCCAACCTGCCGACGGCGTATGCCAAGGACCAGATCACCCTCGATTTCGCCTACTGGGCCAAGAACGGTCCGGCCATTGCGACACGGTGGAATGAATGGCTAGTCAAATGAAAATGACGGCAACCACGCCGACCGGGAGCGCCCTCGGCGTTGCTGGCGCAGTTTCCTGCAAACCAGGTGCGCCATCCCTGGCGCAACGCTGGCGGGGGTCGAGCAACCTGATCCCGGCGCTGCTGTTCCTCGGCCTGTTCTTCCTCGCGCCGCTGATCGGCCTGTTGCTGCGCGGCGTGCTGGAGCCCGTACCGGGCCTTGGCAACTATGAGCAACTGTTCGCTAACTCGGCATACGCCCGGGTACTGCTCAATACCTTTTCGGTGGCCGGCCTGGTGACCCTGTTCAGCCTGTTGCTGGGCTTCCCGCTGGCCTGGGTGATTACCCTGGTACCACGCGGCTGGGGGCGCTGGATCCTGAACATCGTGCTGCTGTCGATGTGGACCAGCCTGCTCGCCCGCACCTATTCATGGCTGGTATTGCTGCAAGCCTCCGGGGTGATCAACAAGGCACTGATGGCGATGGGCATCATCGACCAGCCGCTGGAGATGGTGCACAACCTGACCGGCGTGGTGATCGGTATGAGCTACATCATGATCCCGTTCATTGTGCTGCCATTGCAGGCAACCATGCAGGCCATCGACCCGATGATCCTGCAGGCCGGCTCCATCTGCGGTGCCAGCCCTTGGACCAACTTCTTCCGGGTGTTCCTGCCGCTGTGCCGACCGGGGTTGTTTTCCGGCGGCTTGATGGTGTTTGTGATGTCCCTCGGTTACTACGTCACCCCGGCGCTGCTCGGCGGCGCGCAGAACATGATGCTGCCTGAGTTCATCATCCAGCAGGTGCAGTCGTTCCTCAACTGGGGCCTGGCGAGTGCCGGCGCCGCATTGCTGATCTTTATCACGCTGGTGCTGTTCTACTTCTACCTGAAGCTTCAGCCGGAATCCCCGGTTGGCGCCAGCAACGCGAGGTAAGCCGTCATGCTCCTGACTTCCAATGCCATGAGCCGCAGGATGCGCCTGGGCCTCTACACCACCACCGGCATGATTGGCCTGTTCTTGCTGTTGCCGATCGTGTTCATCGTGTTGCTGTCGTTCGGCTCGTCCCAATGGCTGGTGTTCCCGCCACCGGGCTGGACGCTGAAATGGTACGGCCAGTTCTTCTCCAATGCCGACTGGATGAACGCGGCGGTAGCGAGCCTCAAGGTTGCGGTACTGACCACCGTGTTCGCCGTGGCGCTGGGCCTGCCCACCGCATTTGCCCTGGTGCGTGGGCGATTTCCTGGCCGCGAGTTGCTCTACGGCCTGTTCACCCTGCCGATGATCGTGCCGTTGGTGATCATCGCGGTGGCGGTGTACGCACTGTTCCTCAAGCTCGGCTATACCGGCACGATGTTCGCCTTTGTAGTGAGCCATGTGATTGTCGCGCTGCCGTTCACCATTATCTCGATCATCAACTCGCTGAAGCTGTTCGACCAATCGATTGAAGATGCGGCGGTGATCTGCGGCGCATCGCGCCTGCAGGCCGTATTCAAGGTGACATTCCCGGCGATTCGCCCGGGAATGGTGGCCGGCGCGTTGTTCGCCTTTCTCGTCTCATGGGACGAAGTGGTGCTCAGCGTGATGATGGCCAGCCCGACCCTGCAAACCCTTCCCGTAAAAATGTGGACCACCCTGCGCCAGGACCTGACGCCTGTGATTGCCGTCGCCTCGACGTTGCTGATCGGCCTCTCGGTGCTCGTCATGGTCATCGCCGCCGCCCTTCGCCGGCGCACAGAAACCCGCGCTTGAGCGCCCAGGAGCAAGACATGAGTGCAGTGATCCAAGATACCGCGCAAAACCATGGCCAACCCCTGGTCAGCTTGCGCAACCTGAACAAGTACTACGGTGAATTTGCCGCCGTGGATAACATCTCGCTGGACATCAAGGACGGCGAATTCCTGACCTTCCTCGGCTCCAGCGGCTCTGGCAAAAGCACCACCCTGTCGATGCTCGCAGGCTTTGAAACGCCAAGCAGCGGCGAGATCCTGGTGAGCGGCCAATCCCTGGTCAATGTGCCGCCGCACAAACGCGACATCGGCATGGTGTTCCAACGTTACTCGCTGTTCCCGCATTTGTCGGTGCGCGACAACATCGCCTTCCCCCTGGCGATTCGCAAACTGGCCAGCGCCGAGCGCGAGAAGCGCGTCGACGCCATGCTCAAGCTGGTGCAGCTTGAGCAATTTGCCCATCGCCGCCCTTCGCAACTCTCCGGCGGCCAGCAGCAACGCGTCGCCATCGCGCGGGCGCTGGTGTACGAGCCGCGCATCCTGCTGATGGACGAACCCCTCGGCGCCCTCGACAAAAAACTGCGTGAAGACCTGCAGGACGAACTGCGCCAATTACATCGGCGCCTGGGCATCACCATCGTCTACGTAACCCACGACCAGGAAGAAGCCATGCGCCTGTCCCAGCGCATCGCGATTTTCAGCCACGGCAAGATTGTCGGCCTGGGCAGTGGCTACGACCTGTACCAGAACCCGCCAAATGCGTTTGTAGCCTCGTTCCTCGGTAACTCCAACTTCCTCAAGCTCAAGGCGCAGGGGAATGCGGTGGCATCGTTTGAAGGCCAATCGCTGTCGATCCGCCTGACCAGCGGCTTGCAAACCGAGCAGGAGGTGCTGTTGATGGTACGCCCGGAAAAAGCCTTGGCGCTGAGTGTCGAGCAAGCTACCGAGCAGGCATTGGCGGCGGGTTGGAATGAGGTGTCAGCGATTGTAGGCGAGGTGCTGTTCCTCGGCGAAAGCCAGACCTGCACCGTGAAAACCCTTGGCGGCACCTCGATGACAGTCAAGGCGTTGTCTGCTGCGGGCATGCCACTCAAGGCCGGCGACCCGGTGCGCGTGCGCTGGGCCACGGCGGATGCTTGCGTCTATACCGCATGGGCTGAAAGCGATCTGAACAAGGCCGCCGGCGCCCATTGAGTCACCCTTGGGCCGCCACAACGTCGGGTTGTGGCGGCCTTTTTTTGCCTGCTAACAATGGACCTGGCCGGATGTCATTGATCATCAAGCCAGCTTGCTACAAGGATACGGCTGCATCGGCAGGCCTTAACTGCAGATAAAAAAATGCCCGGCATTGGCCGGGCATTTCAGTTCATTCGATGATCAGTCGGTATAGCCCAACTTTACCGTCCTCATCTTCCGGCTATGCTCGCGCGTCGCCAGGCAGTAATACAGCGGACACGTCACCACCAACCCCACCAGCCACGACAGGTCTGCGCCCTCTACCAGATTGGCCCATGGCCCCACGTACAGCGACGTATTGGCAAACGGCAGTTGCACGATGATGCCGATGAAATACGCCACGATCGCATGCAGGTTAAAGCGTCCGTAAACCCCGCCGTCCGCCTGAAAGATCGACGCAATGTCATAGGCGCCACGCTTGATGATGTAGAAATCGATCAGGTTGATCGACGCCCACGGCACCAGCACCAATAGCAGCGCAAGGATCAGGCCGATAAATTGCGAGATGAAGTCCGCCGACGCGCCCAATGCCACCACGCAGCATCCGGCCAGTACCACGCTGGACAGCACCACACGCACTTTGATGCCGGGTGTCCACTGGCTGGCGAAGGTCTGGATCGAGGTGATGATCGACAGCACCGCACCATACAGATTCAGGGCGTTGTGGCTGATGATATTGAGCAGAAACAGCACCATCAGGATCGACCCCAGCCAGCCGGTGGCTTGCTTGACCGCGACCATCGCCTCAGTGCCTTCGGGTGTCGCCAGGGCGGCGACCAAGCCAAAGGAGAACGACAAAATGGTGCCGAGAGTGGCCCCCAGGTAGGTGGCGACAAAGGGTCGGGTGATGCCGATATCAGCCGGCAGGTAGCGCGAATAATCGCTGGTATAGGGGGAAAAGCTGATCTGCCAGATCACTCCCAACGACACCGTCGCCAGCCAGCCGGCCGGATTGAAGCCGCCACGGGTGAGGAAGTCTGCCGGCAGGTCGTGGGAAAAAATGTAGAGGAAACCCGCCAGCAATGCGCTGCCCATCACCCAGGTGCCGATGCGGTTCAGGGTATGGATAAAGCGATAGCCGATCACGCCAATGGCCGTGGCGCTGAGCGCGCCGATCAGGATGCTGGCCGGCACCGGTACCGACGGCACGATGCCGACGATGGACTTGCCCGCCAGCACAATGTTGGAGATGAAAAAGCCAATGTAGATCAGGGCCGCGAAGAAAACGATCAGCAGCGCTCCGTAGCGCCCGAACTGACCCCGGCTCTGCACCATCTGCGGGATGCCCATGCGCGGGCCCTGGGCCGACGCGAGGGCAATGACAATACCGCCGAGCATGTGCCCGAGGGCAATCGCCAGCAGCCCCCACACCAGGTTGAGATGGAACACCTGAGTCACCATAGCGCCGGTGACGATGGGCAGCGGTGCAATGTTAGTGCTGAACCATAGGGTGAACAGGTCGCGGGCCTTTCCATGGCGCTCCGCGAGGGGGACGTAATCGACCGTGTGATTCTCGATCAGGGGATCTTGCCGGGACATCTGGGGCATGGAAATGAACTCGCGTTTGTCTGATCTTATAGTTGTTTGACGCCAAACCGGGGGAGCTCTCTGGCCACCCCCATACGAACACCATATTATGGTATTCCAACATTTTCACAAGACTGATCCGTAGTCCTGGCACGCATCTGATCCGCTATTGTGCCACACGGCCCCTCTTCATTCAGCGGGCTAACCCCCGTATTCATTGGCTATAAGACCAAAGGTCAACGTTCATCGGCCGCCTGAAAAAGCCCTTGATTAGATTGTATTACGGTATACCATCAGACCTACAAATCTATAAAATCCGCTTCACCCTACGAGGACCGTCCCATGATCGATGCCGCCATCTACAAACAAGTGATGGGTTCGTTTCCGTCCGGAGTCACCGTGATCACCACGCTCGATGATGACGGGCAGATAGTCGGACTTACCGCCAGTGCGTTCAGCTCGTTGTCCATGGAGCCGGCCCTGGTGCTGTTCTGCCCCAACTACAGTTCCGACTCCTATCCGGTGCTGATCAAGAACCAGCGCTTTGCCATTCATGTGCTGTCCGGTGGGCAGCAAAGCGAAGCCTATGCTTTTGCGCGCAAGGGCAAAGACAAGGCGCAGGGCATCGAATGGACGTTGAGTGAACTGGGCAACCCGATCCTCGCCAATGCCACGGCGGTGATCGAGTGCGAGTTGTGGCGTGAGTATGAAGGCGGTGACCATGCAATCATGGTCGGTGCGGTGAAGAACCTGATCGTGCCCCGGCAGAACGCCGGGCCACTGGTGTATTGCCACGGCAAGATGGGCGCCCTGCCCGCCATTGCCTGATCGTTACCGTTGCAGGCGCCCGGCAGCCCGGGCGCCCACCGGTCAGGTGCGGAAGCGGCTGACCAACTGATTCAACGTCTGAGACAACGTCGTCAATTGCTGCGCATCCTGGCGCGTGGAATCAGCCAGGCTCGCCACCAACTGTGCATCCCCGTGAATCTGGCTGATGTGCCGATTGATGTCTTCAGCCACCTGGTGCTGCTCTTCGGCAGCCGTTGCGATTTGCGTATTCATGTCGCGGATCACGTCCACCGACTCGCGAATCAACCCAAAACTGGCCCGTGCGTCGTTGATCGACACCACCGTTTCCTGGGACACCTCCAGGCTGGCATGCATTTGTTTACCCATCTGATGGGTACGCCGGGCGAGGTTGCCCAGCAGCCCGTCGATCTCGCCGGTGGAGTCCGACGTACGCTTGGCCAGGGCCCGCACTTCGTCTGCCACCACGGCAAAACCACGCCCCTGTTCACCGGCTCGGGCGGCTTCGATGGCAGCGTTCAGCGCCAGCAGGTTGGTCTGTTCGGCGATGGAGCGGATGGTGCCGAGTATCGACTGGATGTCGTTGCTGTCTTTTTCCAGTTGCTCCATGGACTGGGCGGAGTGGCCGATTTCCTCACTCAGGCGCCCTACGCTGCTCACTGCTGCGTCGATCTGCTGCTGGCCGGTGTGCGCCTGGCGCTGTCCGTTGTCGGCAGAGTCGGCGGCCTGGCTGCAGGAGCGCGCGACTTCATTGGAGGTGGCGACCATCTCATGAAACGCGGTGGACACCATGTCCACGGCCTCCCGTTGGCGTGAGGCGACCTCAGCCATTTCCACCGAGACCTCCATGGCACTCCCCGAACTGCTGTGGATCTGCCCGGCCGCCTGGCCGATGCGCTGGATCAGCGTGCGGATCGCTTCGAGGAACTGGTTGAACCAGCCGGCCAGTTGTGCCGTCTCGTCTCGCCCTTTTACCGGCAGGCGCGCCGTCAGGTCTCCTTCGCCCTGGGCGATGCCTTCCAGGCCGCTGGCCACACCACGAATCGGCTTGACGATCAGCCCGGCAAACCAGGCGCCCACCACTGCAAACAACACGGCACACACCAGGGCGATCGCCGCGATCAGCCAGGTCAGGCGCGCCGCGCCGGCCATCACTTCACTTTCCCGCACCACCCCGACAAACCGCCAGCCCAATGCCCTGGACGGCCAGACAAACGCCATGTAGCGCTCGCCTGCCAACTCGACCTGCACCAGACCCTGCCCAGCCTCGCTCAACTGCCGGTAACCCTCGCCCAACTCACTAAGTTTCTTGAAGTTGTGAGACGGGTCATTCGGGTCCACCAACACGGTGTTATTGGCTTCCATCAACATCAGGTAGCCGCTGTCACCCAGCTTGATCTGTTTGACCAGGTCGGTCAGTTGCTTGAGGGAAACATCGATGTTCACCACCCCGCTCGCGTTGCCCTGGCGGTCATTGAAGCTTCGCACCGTACTGACCAGCACCACGTCATCGGCGGCCCAGTAATACGCCTCGGTGCGCAGGGTCTTGCCCGGTTGCGCCATGGCCGTCTTGTACCAGGGCCGGGTGCGCGGGTCGTAGCTCGCCAGCTTCGGGTCACCCGGCCAGAATACATAGCCGCCATCTTCAGTACCCAGTGACAGGTAGGTGTAGGCCGAATGACTCTTGGCCAGGCCCTCGAACAGCTTGAACAACTGCTGATCGCGCTCGCCGAGTGCGACTTGGGCGGCGTCGCTGGCCAGATAGCGTTTCACATCGCCGTTGATACTTTGCAACTGCGGATGCGCCGCCAGGTAGGCGACGTTCTGACTGATACCTTCAAAAAACAATTGCATGGCATTGTCGACTTGGCGAATCTCGCGTTCGCTGCCGTCGATAAAGCCGTCCCGTGCCTCATGGCGCACGTTGAGGATGATCATCACTGCCACCAGAATGACTGGCAGGCTGGCGATCACCGCAAAGGCCAGGATCAATTTTTGTTTTATGTTCATCTAGCTCGCCTTCCTTGTGAAGTGAATGTGCGACCGCTGGAGAGAAAAATTTTGCAGATATTCCGTATTATGGTATACCAACAATCAATCCGCCGAATAGCCTTCATCACTGGCAAGCTTCACATTGGCGAGAGCACCTAAGGGCCCGCAGTCGACAGGCCGATCACAATAGATCCGAGGTAAGCGTCATGAAATTTTCCCTGTTCGTGCACATGGAACGCTGGGATGAAAGTGTCAGCCATCGCCAGTTGTTCGAAGACTTGACCGAACTGACCCTGATGGCGGAAGCCGGTGGTTTCAGCACCGTCTGGATTGGCGAACACCACGCCATGGAATACACCATCTCGCCCAGCCCGATGCCGCTGCTGGCTTACCTCGCGGCCAAAACCACCACCATTCACCTGGGCGCCGGTACCATCATCGCGCCGTTCTGGCACCCACTGCGGGTGGCAGGCGAATGCGCGCTGCTCGACGTGATCAGTAACGGACGCATGGAAGTCGGCCTGGCCCGTGGTGCCTACCAGGTGGAGTTCGACCGCATGGCCGGCGGCAT
>NZ_JACARK010001692.1:0-327 GCF_013386655.1 Pseudomonas sp. K5002
AATAAGCCCGAGGCCGAACGCAGGTATTGCGCAGCGGGTAAACCGGCAGGACGCCGGTTTAGCCGCGCCGGGCCATGGATGGCCCGTCGCGGCGGCCCGCGGAGTAACGGATATACACCCCACCCTAACCCCGCGCAGCAAACACCCCCCGAGCAATCGACCGAGCCACACAATCAGCCGCCGCCGACCCAATCCGCCCAATCTCCACCTGCCGCCGAGGCCCATCCGCCACCTCCACTGCCCCCGAAGCCAACGCAAAAACCGTATCCCCATCAAACGGCAAATGCGCTGGCCGCACCGCCCGGGCAATCCCGTCCTGCGCCATGA
>NZ_JACARK010001693.1:0-478 GCF_013386655.1 Pseudomonas sp. K5002
TGAAGCCGGGTGCGCCGGCGATTCCTATCGTGCCGGCGGCGGTGTTGCATGATTTGGCCAATGGCGGGGACAAGGATTGGGGTCTGGAGCCGCCTTACCGGCGACTGGGGTTCGAGGCGCTGGCCAATGCTGGTCCGGAGTTTGAGCTGGGATCTGTCGGGGCCGGACGTGGGGCCATGGCGGGGGTGTTGAAAGGCGGGCTGGGGACGGCGTCCCTGGATTTGGGCGATGGGTTGGTGGTTGCCGCGTTGGTGGTGGCTAACCCGATTGGTTCGGTCTACATGCCGGATGGCGAGACGTTCTGGGCCTGGCCCTGGGAGGTGGCGGGGGAGTTTGGTGGGGCGCGGCCGGTGACGGAGATGGATTGCAGTGATCCGATGCCGGAGTTGTCGCGGCTGGATTCCATGGGGCGCCTGCAAGCGGGGGCCAATACCACGCTGGTGGTGGTGGCGAGTACGGCGCGGTTGACGGTGGCGGA
>NZ_JACARK010001694.1:0-480 GCF_013386655.1 Pseudomonas sp. K5002
CGGATTCGCCGGAAGGCCTGTACTTCCTCGGTCGCGCCTACATGGCCCAGGACCGTTCCGCCGATGCGGCGAAAATCTTCGAGCGCACCGTGGCCCTGGCCGGTCGCCAGCCCGAGTTGCTCGGCCAGTGGGCCCAGGCCCAGTACTTTGCCGACAACAAACAGTGGTCGCCCAAGGTCCAGGCCCTGACCGACGAAGCACTGAAACTCGATCCGAAAGAAGTCACCAGCCTCGGCCTGCTGGGCATCGCCGCCTTTGAAGGCCAGCGTTACCAGGAAGCGATCGACTACTGGAACCGCCTGCTGGCGCAACTGCCACCGGACGACAATTCCCGTGCCGCGCTGCAAGGCGGGATCGACCGGGCCGCCGAGAAGCTCAAGGAGAGCGGCGGCAGCGTGGCGCCCGTGAAGGCAGAAAAACAGATACAAGTGCGGGTGGACCTGGCCGCCGATGTGAAGGCCAAGGCCTTGCCGACCGACA
>NZ_JACARK010001695.1:0-337 GCF_013386655.1 Pseudomonas sp. K5002
CGCACCGGCGACCTCGGCCGCTGGCGTGCCGACGGTGTGATCGAGTACCTCGGCCGTCGCGACCAACAAGTGAAACTGCGCGGCCATCGCATCGAACTGACCGAAATTGAACACCGCCTGGCCCAACACCCCAACGTGCGTGAAGCCGCGGTATTGCTGCGCGAGAACAACGTAGGCGAAGCCTGGCTGGTGGCCTACTGGTCGGCCCATGACGACACACTGGGCAGCACCGGCCTGAGCGAACACCTGCGCGCCCAACTGCCGCCGTACATGGTACCGGCAGCGTTCGAATGCATGGAACGCTTGCCGTTGAACAACAACGGCAAGGTCGACCGCA
>NZ_JACARK010001696.1:0-319 GCF_013386655.1 Pseudomonas sp. K5002
TGGCGCGCTTCGTCCTGCAACAGCCGGCGCAGGTGTTCGCGGCCGGTCTCTTGCTGGCGCTGGGTGGCGCGCAGGGTTTGCAGCTGGTTTTCCAGGGACTCGAGTGTGGCTTCGCGCTCTTCGCGCTCGGCGGTCAGGTTGACGATTTCCTGGCCACGGGCCAATACGCCGCTTTCCGCTTCGCTGGCGCGCCGTACCCGCAAAAAGTGCCGGCCGACCCAAAAGCCATCACGGCTGATCAGGCTTTGCCCGGCGGCCAACTGGCCGCGCTGGGCCAGGGCCTGCTCAAGGCTGTCGACCGGCTTGACCTGGCCGAGCC
>NZ_JACARK010001697.1:0-740 GCF_013386655.1 Pseudomonas sp. K5002
CGTGGGTCGAAGGAGCTGAGCGGGTCCTGGAACACCACTTGCACCGCACGCCGGGCTTCGCGTTTTTGCCTGGCGTCGAGGTCGGACCAGCGCTGGCCCTTGATCCACACCTCGCCGGCATCGGCGGTTTCCAGGCCGAGTATCAGCCGGGTCAAGGTGGTCTTGCCGCAACCCGATTCGCCCACCACCCCCAGCGTCTCGCCGCGACGCAGCTGTAGCGACACCTGGTTCAGCACCGTGCGGGTTTTGCCGTCGGGGCCGACAAAGGTTTTGGACAGCTCGCGTGCTTCAAGCAGTATTTCGCCCTGGGGCGCCGGCTCGGGCTCCACCGCCGTGAGCAACCGGCGCGTAGGCTGGAAGTGCACGGCCTTGGCGGCCCGCAGCAGCAGTTGGGTATACGGATGACGCGGGTCTTGCAGGACCTGTTCGGTGCTGCCCTCCTCCACGATCACCCCGTGGCGCATCACGGCCACGCGATCGGCCAGGCGCGAGACCACCGACAGGTCGTGGCTGACCATCAGCAGTGCATTGTCTTCACCGCGCAGGCTCTCCAGCAGGGCGATGACTTGGGCCTGCACCGTGGCATCCAGTGCCGTGGTGGGTTCATCGGCAATGATCAGCCGCGGATTGCAGGCAATCGCCGAGGCGATCAGCGCCCGCTGGCGCAAGCCGCCGGAAAGTTGCCAGGGGTATTGGCTGGCGCGCAGTTCCGGTTCCGGCACACCGACATCCCGCAGCAG
>NZ_JACARK010001698.1:0-347 GCF_013386655.1 Pseudomonas sp. K5002
CAACGCGCCGCTGCCCAGGCGAGCGAACAGGTTGCCGAGGATGCCCACCGCAAAGGTCCGGGTCTTGAACAGCACCGGCGAGAACAGCGGGTTGTCGATATGCCCGGCGCGCAGCCAATACGCCGCCAGGCACGCGAGGCCGCCGAACAGCAGCAACATCACCCGCAGGTGCGGCAGGTGCAATTCGCCGAGGCCTTCCATGGCGATAGTGATCAGCACCATCGCCGCGCCGAACAGCAGGAAACCCACGCCGTCGAACCGCGTACGTTCGCTGCCGCGCAGGTCGGGGATGAATTTCCAGACGGCGTAGCAGCCGATGATGCCCACCGGCAGGTTGATCAGGAAGA
>NZ_JACARK010001699.1:0-388 GCF_013386655.1 Pseudomonas sp. K5002
AGCCCCTGTCCATCACCAGCGAGTTGAGCGGACGGATTGCCGCGCCACGCATCGCCGAAGTGCGCGCCCGGGTGGCCGGCGTGGTGTTGCAACGGGTGTTCCAGGAAGGCCATGACGTGAAACAGGGCGATGTGCTGTTCCGGATTGACCCGGCGCCGTTCAAGGCCGACCTCGACAGCGCCCAGGCCAGCCTGCGCAAGGCCGAGGCCAATGCATTCCAGGCGCGCTTGCAAGAGCAGCGCTACAGCCAACTGGTGGAAGGCAACGCCATCAGCGGCCAGGAATACGACAACGCCCGCGCCGCCGCCAGGCAAACCGCCGCCGATGTGGCCGCCAACCAGGCCGCCGTGCAGCGCGCCAAATTGAACCTGGGTTATGCCACCGTGAC
>NZ_JACARK010000177.1:0-4262 GCF_013386655.1 Pseudomonas sp. K5002
AAAAAACATCGCTGCGATAAACAACACGCCAACCGTAACCGCCGTCAGCCCGGTGCGGCCACCAGCGGCAACCCCGGCGGCGCTTTCCACGTAACTGGTGACTGGCGGCACGCCGACCATGGCGCCGAACACGCTGGAGGCGCTGTCGGCTTTCAGGGCGCGGGAGAGGTTTTCGATCTTGCCGTCGGCATTCACCAGGCCTGCACGCTGGGCCACGCCCATCAAGGTGCCGGCGGTGTCGAACATGTGCACAAACAGGAAGGCGAACACCACGCTGATCATGCTGACGTTGAACACGCCCATCACGTCCATGGCCATCCAGGTCGGCGCCAGGCTTGGCGGAGTGGCCAGGATGCCGTGGTACTCCACCAGGCCCAGGCCCCAACCGGCGAGGGTCACGGCGATGATGCTGATCAGGATCGCGCCGAATACCCGGTGGTAGCTGAGGATCGCAATCAACAGGAAGCAGATGGCCGCCAGCAATGGGGCGGGTTCATGCAGGGAGCCGAGCTTGATCAGGGTGGCCGGGCTTTGCACGATGATGCCGGCGGTTTTCAGGCCGATCACCCCGAGAAACAATCCGACGCCGGCGCCCATGGCATGGCGCAGGCTCACCGGAATGCTGTTGAGCAGCCACTCGCGAATGCGTGAGAGCGTCAGGATCATGAACAACACACCGGAGATAAACACCGCACCCAGTGCCGTCTCCCAGTTGTAGCCCATGGTCCCGACCACGGTGTAGGTGAAAAACGCGTTCAGGCCCATGCCCGGCGCCAGGCCTACTGGCCAGTTGGCGTACAGGCCCATCAGCAGGCAACCCAGCGCGGCGGCGATGCAGGTGGCGACAAACGCCGCGCCGTGATCGATGCCGGCGTCGGCCATGATGTTGGGGTTGACGAAGATGATGTAGGCCATGGTGATAAAGGTCGTGAGGCCAGCGATCAGCTCGGTCTTCACTGTGGTGCCATGCAAGCGGAGTTTGAACAGGCGTTCCAGCCAACCGTTGTGGGTTGGCGAGAGGTCGAGCGTAGGGGCTTCGGATTTGCGGCTTTCCACAGCAAGTACTCCTCAAGAGTTTTATTGTTATTTCCAGCGCCGGACACATGAGTGGGCAGCAGCGCTTTGAGGTACCAGCGGGTTTTGTTGACCAATAGGTCAGGAACTCGCACGAAGCGAATTATGCTTTTGTATACAAATAAAGCAAATAATGTTTTCTATTTTGTGTGCGAAAGGGGATGAAAGGCAATTCAGGATTGGCCACTGAGTGCCTTGTTTACCGCCAGCCAGCCTTCTACCGCCGTCTCGCCTGCCTCGGCAAACGCCCGTTGCAGCAGCTTTACCTGTTCGCGCCGCAGCGATTGTTCGAAACGCCGGCCTTCCTCGGTCAACTCCAGCAGGCGCTTACGCTTGTCGGTCTCGGACGCCACGCTGTCCACCAGGTGCATCTCCTGCAGTTGGCGCAACGGCATGTTCAGCGCCTGTTTGCTCACGCCGAGCAGTTCCAGCAGCTCCTTGACGCTCAAGGCCGGGTAGCGCGCGATAAAAAACACGATGCGTTGATGCACCCGGCTCAAGCCGCGGCGCTCCAGCATTTCGTCAGCCTTGGCGGTGAACGCCTGGTAGCCGAAAAAGAAGGCTTCCATGGCGGTTTGCTGGCTGGTCTGGTTTTTAAGGTCAAGCATATTGACGTATCTGCCCAAGTCGTCGTAATTTCGGTCAAGCAGTTTGACGTATTTTCCCCAGGCTTTGCTACCGGTGACCCTTATGGCCTTCTCAGAACGTGTTTCGCGTCTTAAAAGCTCCCTGATCCGTGAAATCCTAGCGGCGGCGCAAAAGCCGCAGGTGATGTCCTTCGCCGGTGGCCTGCCGGCCGAAGTGATGCTGCCCACGCTGGATTGGGAAGGCATGCCGCTGAATATCGGCCAATACGGCATGAGCGAAGGCGAGCCACAGTTGCGTGAATTGCTGGCGGCCGAGGCGCGGGTGCTGGGTATTGCCTGCGATGCGCGCCAGGTCATGGTGGTCAGCGGCTCCCAGCAAACCCTGGACCTGGCGGCCAAGCTGTACATCGACAAGGGCACCAAAATCCTCCTGGAAGGCCCGACTTACCTTGCGGCATTGCAGATTTTCCAATTGTTCGGCGCCGATTGCCTGACCGTACAGCTTGAAGCGGACGGTCCGGACCTCAGAGCCTTGCGCAGCAGCCTTGAGCAGCATCGCCCGTCCTTCGTCTACCTGATCCCGACGTTCCAGAACCCTTCGGCGGTGCGCTACAGCGATGCCAAGCGCGAGGCCGTCGCCGCGTTGCTGGACGAGTTTGGCGTAACCCTGATCGAAGACGAACCCTACCGCGAACTGACCTTCGACGGCGGCAGCGCACAACCCATCGTCAGTCGGCTGAAAAAGGCCAGCTGGATCTACACCGGCACGGTATCCAAGACCTTGTTGCCCGGCCTGCGGGTCGGCTACCTGATCGCCAGTCCGGACCTGTTCCCGCACCTGCTCAAACTCAAGCAGTCAGCCGACCTGCATACCAATCGCGTTGGCCAGTGGCAGGCGATGCAATGGATCGGCACCGAGAAATACCAGCATCACCTGGTAGCGTTGCGCAGCTTTTACCGGGGCCGGCGCGACGCGTTCCAGGCTGCACTGGCGCGGCATTTCAGCGACTTGGCCGACTGGCAAATACCCCAGGGCGGATTATTCTTCTGGCTGACCTTGAAACAGCCGCTCGATACCCGCACCTTGTTGGCACCTGCGCTCGACCAGGACATCGCGTTCATGCCCGGTGAACCGTTCTTTTCCGAGCCGGACAATCATCACGGTCACCTGCGGCTCAATTTCAGCCATATCGACCCGGCGCGCTTGGACGAAGGTCTCAAGCGTCTCGCTGCGGTGGTCCGTCAAGCACAGCACGCGCAAGCGGCATAGGGGAGCCTCCATGTACAAGGTCTACGGCGATTACAAATCGGGCAACTGCTACAAAGTCAAACTCATGCTCAGCCTGTTGGGCATCGACTATGAGTGGATCGATGTCGACATCCTGAAGGGCGACACCCAGACCGCGGAGTTCCTGGCCAAGAACCCCAACGGCAAGATCCCGGTGCTGGAGCTGGAAGACGGCACCTGCCTGTGGGAGTCCAATGCGATTCTCAACTTCCTGGCCGATGGCAGCGAGTTCCTGCCCAGCGAACCGCGCCTGCGCACCCAGGTTCTGCAGTGGCAGTTTTTCGAGCAGTACAGCCACGAGCCGTACATCGCGGTGGCGCGGTTTATCCAGTTTTACCTGGGGCTGCCGGAAGATCGCCTGGAGGAATACAAGAAGCTGCACAAGGGCGGTTATAAAGCCCTGAAGGTGATGGAGCGCCAGTTGCAATTGACACCGTATCTGGTGGGCGACCAATTCTCGATTGCCGACGTGGCGCTGTATGCCTACACCCATGTGGCGGATGAAGGTGGCTTTGACCTGAGCGCCTATCCAGGCGTGCAGGCGTGGTTGAAGCGCGTGGCCAGCCATCCCAAGCATGTGCCGATGCTGGGCTGAAATGCGCTCAAAAATGTGGGAGCGGGCTTGCTCGCGAAGGCGGTGTACCAGTCAGCACATGTATTGGCTGACCCACCGCCTTCGCGAGCAAGCCCGCTCCCACATTTAGTTTTGCGGTGCGCCAGGTAATTCTTCACTGAGCAACTCAAAACAGCGCTGCGCCGCTGGGCTCAACGGCTGTCCACTGCGACTGATCAACCCGATCTCCCGGTTCACCCCCGGATGATCAATGGTAATCCGCTTCAACCCCTCCAGACTGTCCGCCGCCGATTCCGGCAACACACTGATCCCCAAGCCCTGCCGCACCAACGCCAACACGGTCGACATGTAGTTGGCCTCCATCCCCGCGAGCATCGTCAGGCGTGTTTCATCGAACAACGCGTCCACCTGTTCCCGCACGCTGCTGTCGCGGCCGGTGAGGATGATCGGCTGGTCGGCCAGTTGCTCCAGGCTCAACTTTGCAAAACGAGTCAGCGGATGAGCCAGCGGCACGAACGCACATAACCGATCATTCAGCACCGGCACAAACGCCAACCCGTGGCTCAGCCGCGCCCGCACACCAATACCGAAATCCACCTCGCCCGAACGCACTTGCGCATGAATGCGGTGAGCAACCAGGTCATGCAAGCGCACCTCGATCCCGGCAAAACGTTCGCGAAACAGGCGCAGGGCGGGAGGTAACGCGCCGGCGCACACGGAGGGCAGGGCGGCGATGGTC
>NZ_JACARK010001700.1:0-326 GCF_013386655.1 Pseudomonas sp. K5002
TGCCCGCGGTTGCCGGCGATGCCGCTGATGGATGCCAGCAGCACCACGCGACCGTTGTCGTGCAGGGTGCCGCTGTCCAGCAGCGCCTTGGTCAGCACTTGCGGCGCGTTGAGATTGACTGCCAAGACTGCGTCCCAATATTCCGGCGTCATGTTGGCCAGGGTTTTATCGCGGGTGATGCCGGCGTTGTGCACCACGATGTCGATGCCGTCCGGCAGGTGTTCGATCAGTTGGGTGGCGGCGTCTTCGGCGCAGATATCCAGGGCGATGCTGCGGGCGCCCAGGCGCGCGGCCAGGGCATCGAGGTCGGCCTTGGCTTGTGGCAC
>NZ_JACARK010001701.1:0-337 GCF_013386655.1 Pseudomonas sp. K5002
CGCCGCCATCAGCCCGGCGTGCGCTCGGGAGTGGTCGGCGCGGGCGGTCTTCCATACGGCGCTGACCCGCTGTGCGCTTTCGACCGATACGGCCTGGCTGCGCACCAGGTTCTGGTAACGCGTTTGATCGTCGCCGGCCCGTTGTGCTTCGGCATCGGTGGCGTCGATCTGTGCCTTGGCCTGGTTGATCACCGCCAGTTGCAGTTGTTCGGTGGCGTCGAGGTTGGCAAGCGAGGCCTGTTGCGCGGCCACGGCGCCGTCGGCCTTGGCCAGGGCCGTGCGGTAGTCGCGCACATCGATGCGCGCCAGCACGTCGCCGGCCCTTACGAACTGGTTG
>NZ_JACARK010001702.1:0-591 GCF_013386655.1 Pseudomonas sp. K5002
CACCCAATGTGGGAGCGGGCTTGCCCGCGAATACGGTGGATCAGTCGGTATATGTATTGACTGACACACCGCATTCGCGAGCAAGCCCGCTCCCACACAAGCCCGTCCACATTTAGAGTCGCGCTGCCTTATTGACCCGTCCAGGCCGCCACAAACGGCGCGAGGTCTTCTTTCGGGGCCGTACGCGGCGGGTTTTGTGGGGTGCCCAGGTAGAGGAAGCCAATCACTTCCTCATCCGCCTTCAGCCCGAGGCCTTTGGCGACATGGGCCGAGTACGACAACTCACCGGTGCGCCACACCGCGCCGATCCCCTGGGCGTACGCCGCCAGCAGAATCCCGTGAGCCGCACAGGCCGCCGCCAGCAGCTGCTCGGATTTTGGCACTTTGAAATGTTCTTGCAGGCGGGCAATCACCACCACCACCAACGGCGCCCGCAGCGGGCCGTTCTGCGCCTTGTCGATCGCGGCCTGGGGCGCGTCGGCGTCCTGCAGGCGGGCGGCTTCGGCCAGCAGGGTGCCCATGCGCTCACGTGCCGCACCTTCCACCGTCAGGAAGCGCCAAGGGCGCAGCTGGCCGTGGTCGGGCGCGCGC
>NZ_JACARK010001703.1:0-331 GCF_013386655.1 Pseudomonas sp. K5002
GCAGGTGCGCTGCAGCCACATCGAATTCACGGCACGCGATGGCGCGACGCTGGCGTTGCGTGTGTACCGTCCAGCTGACGTTTCGGCGCAGAGCCTGCCGGTGCTGGTGTACTTCCATGGCGGTGGCTACGTGGTCGGCAGCCTGGAATCCCATGACGGGGTGTGCCGCGAGTTCTGCGCCAGAACTCCGTGTGCGGTGGTTTCAGTGGGTTATCGACTGGCGCCGGAGCACAGGTTCCCGACGCCGCTGAACGATGGCGCCGATGCCATGGCCTGGCTGGCCGATAACGCTGCAGCCGAAGGCCTGGACCTCACCCGCGTGGCTTTCGGT
>NZ_JACARK010001704.1:0-363 GCF_013386655.1 Pseudomonas sp. K5002
AGCGAGCAACCGTGCAGTGCCACCAATACCAGGGCCGCGAGGGGTTTAAGCCTTGGGCGCATGGGCACCTCCGGCATCGGCCATTTGCACGGCGTCGCCTTCGCGCAGTGCGTCGGGTGGGTTGTCGACTACGCGATCGGCGGGTTTCAGGCCCTGGTCAATCACCAGGCGCTCGCCGAGGTCGAGGCCGATGTGGATGTCTTGCAGGTGCACGTGGTTCTTGGCGTCCAGTACCGCGACCTGGGTGCCTTCGGCGCGGAAGATCAGGGCGCTGGCCGGGATGCTCACGCCATGGGTATCCGCCGGAATCGCCAGGGTGGCTTCGGCGTAGTCGCCGGGCAGCAACTTGCCGTCCGGGTTGTC
>NZ_JACARK010001705.1:0-804 GCF_013386655.1 Pseudomonas sp. K5002
CAACGACGCGAGGGCCATGCGCGGGTCGCGGGCTTCCAGGGCCTGCAACGTGCCGAGGATCTGCGCAATGGCGATCCCGCCCGACGACGGCGGCGGCATGCCGCAGACTTTCCAGCGCTTGTAGTCGGTGCACAACGGCGCCCGCTCAACCGCGCTGTAGCCCTTGAGGTCGGTCAGCGTCAGGCTGCCGGCGTTGCTGTTGCCCTGCACCTTGCGGGTGATTTCTTCGGCAATCGGGCCGTAGTACAGCGCGTCCGGCCCTTCCTTGGCGATGCGCTTGAACACGTTGGCCAGCGCCGGGTTTTTCAGCAGCGTACCGGTGGCCTTCGGGCTGCCGTCGGCATTCAGGAAGTACGCGGTCATTTCCGGCGAGCGGCTGATGTAGCGGTCAGCGGCAATCAGGCTGTGCAGGCGCGCAGAGATCGGGAAACCCTCTTCGGCCAGGCGAATGGCCGGCTCAAACAGTTTGGCCCATTGCAGGTGGCCGGTCTTTTTATGGGCCATTTCCAGGGCACGCAACACCCCCGGGGTGGCCACCGAACGCCCGCCAATCTGTGCCTGCGGGAACGACATCGGCGTGCCATCGGCGTTGAGGAACAACCGCTCGGTAGCGCCCGCCGGTGCGGTTTCGCGACCGTCGTAGGCGTGCACCTGCTTGCCGTCCCACAGCATGATGAACGCGCCGCCGCCGATCCCGGAGGACTGCGGCTCCACCAGCGTCAGTACGGCCTGCATGGCAATCGCGGCGTCGATGGCCGAGCCGCCCTTGCGCAGGATTTCCCGCCCGGCTTCGGCGGCCAGCGG
>NZ_JACARK010001706.1:0-345 GCF_013386655.1 Pseudomonas sp. K5002
CGGCCTGGCGCTGATCAAGCGCAGCCTGAACGCCAGCCTGAGCAACAGCTTTGACCAACAACTGGAGCTGGAGCGCGACCTGCAACGCCTGGCCGGGCGCAGCGAGGATTACCGCGAAGGCGTCGCCGCCTTCATGGAAAAACGCAGCCCAAGCTTCAAGGGCCGCTGAAAGGAGCGCACCACATGACCAACCATGAAGCCATGAACCTGGCCAACCAGTGCGCCCAGGCCATGTTCAGCCGCGATGCCGCCAGCCAGGGCATGGGCATGCGCCTGCTCTCGGTGGCGCCGGGTTGCGCACGACTGGGCATGAGCGTGCGCGCCGACATGATCCAGGGCCACGGC
>NZ_JACARK010001707.1:0-535 GCF_013386655.1 Pseudomonas sp. K5002
CGGTGGCAACGCTCTTGGAAAGCCCCGACACATACACCGTGCGTTCCGGCGCCAGTTCGGCCACGGGCGGTGGCGCGTCCTCGGCTAAAAACGCGTAGGCAGCATCCTCGATCAGGATCAGGTCATTCCGACGGGCAATCGCCACCAGGTGCTCGCGCTGCGCCATGCTCATCACCCAGCCCAATGGGTTATGCAGGGTCGGCATGCTGTACACGGCGCGTACCGGGCGCCGGGCGCAGAGTTGTTCAAGAAAAGCCAAGTCGGGGCCCGTCGCGGTCACCGGGATCGCGACGATTTCCAGGTGCAGCGTCTCGGCCAGCACCTTGAACCCGGAATAGGTCAACGCATCCACCGCCACCACATCGCCGGGCCTGAGCAGCGACATCATGGTCACCGCCAGCCCATGCTGGGCACCGCTGACGATCAGCACCTGCTCGGCCTGCACCGTCAACCCACGACTCAGCAGATGACGCGCCACCGCTGCCCGCTCATGCAGCCGACCGGCGTGAGGCTGATAGCGCAGCAGCGCCGCCAG
>NZ_JACARK010001708.1:0-234 GCF_013386655.1 Pseudomonas sp. K5002
CGGCCACGCACTCGAGGACTTCGGCGCCGAGGTTGCGGCAGGTGATGGCGGTTTCGGCGAGGGTGGCGGCATCGCGGTCGGCCAGCAACAGGCGCGCGCCTTCGACGGCGTAGGCACGGGCGATGGCGGCGCCGATGCCGCTGCCGGCACCGGTGATCACGGCACGGCGGTTAGCGAGTTGGGGCATGGTGAACTCCTGAAATAATCAAACGGCGAACGCGGTCAAAAATGTGG
>NZ_JACARK010001708.1:282-625 GCF_013386655.1 Pseudomonas sp. K5002
CGGTCAAAAATGTGGGAGCGAGTCCGGCTTAAAACTGGGGGTTAGTCCGGCCAGCGCACGGTCAAGCCACCATCAATCACAATGCTCTGCCCGGTCAGGTAGCTCGACTCCTCACTGGTCAAAAACCGCACCAGGGACGCCACTTCATCCGCCCGCCCGACCCGGCCCAGCGGAATCGCCCGCGCCGCTTTCGCCAGCCCTTCCGGCCCGAGGGAGTTCTTCGCGTCCAGCGACTGGGGCGTTTCGATCAACCCCGGAATCACCGCGTTGCAACGAATCCCCAACGGCGCCAATTCCACCGCCAGCGACCGACACAACCCCGGCACGCCGGCCTTGGCCGCCG
>NZ_JACARK010000178.1:0-8220 GCF_013386655.1 Pseudomonas sp. K5002
TGCTTGCCCGGGCCTCCCTGCCATGGCGCCTGGGGCTGGGCCAGTTGCTGCGTCATCCCCTGGCGGCCGCGGGGCAGTCACTGGCGTTCGGGCTGATCCTGTTATCCATGGGCTTGATCGCGTTGTTGCGCGGCGAATTGCTGGATACCTGGCAGAACCAGTTGCCCAAGGACGCCCCCAACTATTTCGCCCTGAACATCCTGCCCGCCGACAAAGACACCTTCGGCGCACGCCTGCTGGAATTACAGGCGCAATCGGCTCCGCTGTATCCGGTGGTACCGGGACGACTGATCAGCATCAATGGCTCGCCAGTGCAGGAGATTGTCAGCAAGGACTCCAGCGGCGATCGTGCAGTACAGCGAGACTTGAGCCTGACCTGGGCCGCCGACCTGCCACCGGGCAACAAGCTGACGGCGGGCTCCTGGTGGACGGCGCAACCGACCGACGAGATTCCAGGCGTCTCGGTGGAGGCCAAGGTCGCCGACAGCCTGAAACTCAAGCTCAACGATCACCTGGTGTTTACCGTCGGCGGGGAAAACCGCGAAGCGCGGGTCACCAGCCTGCGGGAAATCAACTGGGACAACTTCCAGCCCAACTTCTTCATGATCTTCCAGCCCGGCACCCTGAAGGACCTGCCGGCCACCTACCTGACCAGCTTCTACCTCGCACCCGGCCATGACCAACAGATCGTCGACCTGTCCCGGGCTTTCCCGGCGGTGACCATCCTGCAGGTGGAGGCACTGCTGGAACAACTGCGCAGCATCCTGGCCCAGGTCACCCTGGCGGTGGAGTACGTGCTGTTGTTTGTCCTGGCAGCGGGGATGGCCGTGTTGTTCTCCGGGCTCCAGGCAACCCTCGATGAGCGGATTCGCCAGGGCGCCCTGCTGCGGGCGTTGGGGGCTGAGCGCAAGTTGCTGGTCAAGGCCCGGCGTATCGAGTTCGGGTTGTTGGGCGCAGTCAGCGGGCTGTTGGCAGCGCTGGGCACTGAACTGGTGACACTGGTGCTGTACCGCTACGCGTTCGACCTGACCTGGCACCCGCATCCGTGGCTATTGCTGCTGCCGCTGATCGGCGCCGTGCTGATCGGCGGTGCCGGCGTGTTCGGCACCCGCCGCGCACTGAATGCCAGCCCATTGACGGTGCTGCGCGAGGGCTGAAAACGCAAATGGCCCGCACGCGTTCATGCGTACGGGCCATCCGTTGTCACTTCACATATTCGATAGCGGTGATCCACCAGCACACTTCGCCACTGGGGGTCTGCACGAGCGCCTCGTCATCCACTTCCTTGCGCAACAGTGCCCGGGCCATGGGTGAGTCGATGGAGATGTAGTCCATACGTTCATAGATCTCGTCGTACCCCACGATGCGAAACCGCTTGGTCTCGCCCTGTTCGTTTTCAATCTCCACCCAGGCGCCGAAAAACACCTTCCCTTCCTGCTCGGGCATGTACTCGACCACGCGCATGTCTTCCAGGCGCTTGCGTAAATAACGCACCCGACGATCAATTTCCCGCAGCAGCTTCTTGTTGTACTGGTAGTCGGCGTTTTCGCTCCTGTCCCCCAGGGAGGCCGCCCACGTCACTTTGCGGGTGGTATCAGGGCGCTTTTCTCGCCACAGGTAATCAAGCTCCTTTTTCAGGGCCTCATGACCTTCTTTGGTAATCAGCTTGGTGCTCAAAAGCTCTACATCCCCTGGAAGTTTGCATTTTTCAGACCCGCTGCCGCATCAGGCACAACGCATTTAACGCCCGATGTCGGCTGTGGGGGTCGATGATAAATGAACTCGGGAAAGTAGCCAGACCCACCGGCGGATTCCGGCAACGACGCGTATCAGTCAGCCTCCGGCTGGGTCGGGCCGCATTCAGGCTGGCCGCGCCCGTTCTCGCCAAGCCATGCAAGTGACTCATCCAGGGATTGAAGCGTAACCCTCAGGTTGTCCCGCAGGACAGGCAACTGGAACAGCGCAGCCGTCAGCTGTTGCTCCTTGAGGCGCACCGCAAGGTCACGGTCATGCAACTGGGCTTCCTGGCTCTCCAGGTAGCGCGCACGCTCGTCCATTCGACGCTGCTCTGTCTGGTTCAGCGCCGAGCTGCCAGCCAGATGCTCTTCCCGGAGGGCCAGCGTGCGGGCCAACTGTTCCAGGGACGTTTCCTTTTCGGCAACCCTGTCGGCACTCCGCTGACTCTCCTGCTCAAGGTCAGCCTTTTCCTGGCGCAGTTCGAGACGCAACTGATCAAGCGCTTCTTCCTGCTTGAGCACGCTGAGCTTTTGCTGCGTCAGTTCCTGTGACAATCGGGAAAGATTGGCCAGCGTATCGTCCACTTCAAACAACGAGGATGACTCATTCCGGGCAGGCATGGGCGGCGGCGCCTGGGGGACCGGTTCAGGTTGTTGGACTATGGGCGCCGGCAGTGGCGCAGCGACAGCAGGCGCCTCGATCGGTGCCTGTAGTGGCGCCTCAACGAGCGGTTCGGATATCTCGAGCTCAGCCTCGGGCGCCTGCGCCACCGGCTCGGGCAATGACCGCGCAGGCTCTGAAGGATCGGGGGACCTGGGAGCAGACACCATTCTTGAGGAGAAACGAATCGACGGCACGATCAACGTATTGCTTTCAATGGCGGGCAAACCGGGCGCCGACGTTCCCAGGGTAATCACCTTCATCACCAGGGATTTCTTGATCGTCAACGAGTGATGATCTTCAGGCCTGGCCGGGGGCAATTTGCAGCCTTTCAAATCAACAAAATGAAAGGGAATCTGAGTTTCGCCGCTGCTTGCAGATTTTGCCCCGGGAGCAGCCGCGAGCGTCAGGATTTGCTTGAAGACATGGGTCGCTATTTGCAGGTCTTCCTTGGAGTCTATCGCCCCCAGAAAGTAACGTTCGGACTTTTTGCGCAACGCTGCGATGTACACCCGTGAACTACCGGGCTCTGTTTCTTCATCCAGACTGTAGGCAAGAAAGTTTGAAGAGATCTGCGCCACCGCAAAACCACAAAGCAGTGCACCATTGACCGGTGCATCATGCCCGGACTGTTCAAGAACAAGGGTACGTAGAAGCAGCATGACATCAGGCTCCATTTCAAATTGGCATAAACTTTAAATAAACACCAAATAAACAACGACTGTAATTAAATCATCAAAAGCAAAACAATTGTTTCAGCGAGTCATAGTCTGGCATGTAGGACTTATCTTATTCAGCCCCCTCAGCATTTCCAAGAGCGTTTATTAAACGTACCATTTTTTAACAGTGCGACACCGGAAAAGCTTCAACATAAAAAGATTTCAAGCATTGAATTTCGAACATTCACAACCTGCTGTTCACCCAGGTTAATCCAGCCTTGCCATATCCATTCAGTAGAAAAGCATAATGATCGAGATAACGAGCCTGACAAAAACCATGGGCGGAAAAAACATTATTCATGACTTCTCATTCAACGCCCAACCCCAGGAATGCCTCGGGCTGTTTGGAAATGATGGTGCGGGAAAAACAACTATTATCAAAATGATCTCAGGCTCGACTACACCCTCTTCAGGCCATATAAAAATATTCGGTAACGATATCGCCCTGAATGCATTCCAGGCAAAAAAAGTCACCGGCTACCAGCCAGAGCGACTCTTGAGCCATGGTGCAATGAGTGTAAAGGCCTTTCTCGGTTTCATTGCCGAAATACGCGGATTCCGCGGCGCGGAAAAACGCAAGATGATTGACCGGGCAGTTGCACGGCTTGAGTTGTGGCGGATACTTAAAAGCCCGGTGGAAACCCTCACGGACGGGTTGAAACGCAAGGTAGCCATCGCCCAGGCAATCCTGCATGACCCCAGCCTGCTGTTGCTCGATGAGCCAACAGAAGGTCTGAATGCCGACCAGAAACACAAAGTCAGAATGCTCATCAAGTCGCTCAGCGACGAGATGACGGTCATTGTCGCGTCCCGTGCGCCGGAAGAACTGACCGGTATTTGTACCCGCGCACTGGTGATAGCCGACGGCCGATTGGTGGCAGACACTTCGGTGCCCGAACTGCAGCGCAGCTCCCGTCATCACCAGGCGGTCACCCTTGCAGCCGACACACCGCTGGACCTGTTGGCCCTGGCGGTATTGCCCGGGGTCGCCGGCATCGAGGAAGACCGCGAGACTCCCGGCACAGTGACCGTACTCGCCCTGCCGGGGCAAATCATCTACCCCCACATCAATGCACTGGTCACCCAGCGCCGCTGGAAGCTCAATGCCCTGAACCTGGAAGCCGGGCGCCTGGATGACGTTGTGCACCATATGAGCCAGGAGGCATCGATTTGAAACTTCTCCCGGTCATATTCAAGCGTCAACTGGTCAGTTATCTTTCGGCTCCCCTCACTTACCTGAGCACTGCGGTTTTCCTGACCGCCGCTGCTGTATTTGGCTTCCATGCAACCCGGTTACTGGAAGTCGGCAGTGCCGACTTGCAGGGCTTCTTCCAGTTGCACCCCTGGCTCTACTTACTGTTGACACCTGTCCTATGCACTCGGCTTTGGGCCGACGAGCCCACCACCGGTTCCATGGAGTTCCTGAAAACCCTGCCCGTCACACGTTTCGAGATAGTGGTCGGAAAGTTTCTGGCGGCCTGGATTGTTTCCGGCGTGGCCCTGCTGTTGACCTTCCCGATAGTCATCACCGTCAACTATTTTGGCAATCCGGACAATACAGTCATTGCGTCACAATACCTGGGAAGTTGGGTATTGGCCGGATGTTATCTATCCGTGGGTTGTTTTATCTGCGCACTGACACACCATCGCGCGATTATATTCACCGTAACCCTGTGCTTGCTGCTGACCGCCAGTGGCCTGTCATCCATTCTTGATGCGATTGAACATCAAGTTCCGGTATGGCTGATTGACCGCCTTCTTTCCCTGAGCCCGTCTGCGCGTTTTGACGCCATTGACCAAGGGGTACTGGCTCTTCAAGACAGTTTGTACTTCATCAGTATGATCATCGCCTTTCTTGGCGCGACGGTCATTGTCCTGAATGTAAGAAACGGTTGAGAGGGACACATCACGATGAAAACGCGACTAAGTGCCAGCCTCACAATTATCACGCTCCTGTTACTGTTTCTCGCTTTTAACCTGGTCTGGGCACTGAAACTTCCAAATCCACGGCTGGATTTTTCGGAACAGAACATCCATACACTTTCCGATCCTGTACAGACTATGCTCGGTTCACTGGAAAGACCGGTGGATCTGTACTTCTTCAATTCAAGCAACCGTGCACACAAAGCCAACGCCGTTGAAAGCTACGCTAAACGGGTAGAGCTGTTGCTCAAGGAATATGAAAAAGCGGCAAAGGGCAAAATCAACCTGCACCTCATCGACCCCACCCCTTTTTCTGAAGATGAATACAAAGCCAGGTTACTGGGACTTGACGAACAACACGGATTCTTCGGCCTGGTGGGTACCAGCGCGGGCCATGCGCCCCATAGCATCCCGTCATTCAGCCCGGACCGGGAGTCACTGCTGGAGTATGAAATCAGCCATTTGATTCATAAGGTGATCCACCCCGAGCAACCCATTGTGGGCGTGATCTCCCGGCTGCCAATAAACGGTGAGCGAGATGAACGCAACGGCGTTAATACGCCTCCCTGGCAGGTGTTGCAGGAGATCCGTCGCCAGTTCAACGTGGTGAGCCTGGAGCCGGGTATCGCGCAAATTCCTGAACACGTCAAAACCCTGATGGTGATTCATCCCGGCAACCTGCCTGACCAAACCCTCTACGCAATAGACCAGTTTGTATTGGGCGCAGGCAAGTTGATGATGTTTATCGACCCGCTTGTCGGGCTGGACACCAGCGTCACGGCCCCGGAAAACCCCAAGCTGGAAGCATTGCTGTCCGCCTGGGGCATCCAGATGCCCGCGAACAAGGTGATTGCCGATCGCGACTATGCCACTTCGGTGATCCTGACCACGGGCCAGCCGCCTGTGCGCCATCCCGCGGCACTGACCTTGCCCCGCCAGGCGATGGCACAGGATGACATCAGCGCCTGGAAACTTCACAACGTCAACGTCTTGAGCAGCGGCGCCCTGGCCCCTGCCAAGAGAAGCCGCATGACCTTCACCCCATTGCTGCAAAGCTCCGCGCACGCCGCGCTGTTTGAGGCAGAGCGCTTCGCCCTGCCAGCGCAGCTCAATTCACTGATCAATGAAACAGCCACTCGCGCTCAACAACAGGTGATCGCCGCCCGCGTCGAAGGGCCCGCCTATTCCGCCTTTCCTGACGGCATCAGTGGGCGTAACACCGGCTTGCAAAAGGCTGCAAACATCCATGTGGTCGTGGTCGCCGACACTGACCTGCTCAGCGATCGTGTGTCTGGAATGCTCCAGAAGCATCGCGCGGCGGGTAGCCCGTTGTCAGATAACGCGATGTTTGTATTGAACACCCTGGACAACCTGGCGGCGCCCGATGCACTGATGAACATTCGCCCCCGTGCAGGCGGTGCTCGATCACTGCAGGTGCTGCAGGCAATGCGCGAAGACGCGGCACTGGCCTACGGTGAGAAGTCCGCCGAACTGGCGCAACGCCTGGAACAAACGGAAAAGGAATGGCAACTGCTCAACCCCCCGACAATTTCCCCGGGCCCTCAGGCTGCAACCTCCAACACACTGCTGCAAGCGCTCAACAAGGAGCGGTTGCGAATCCCCATGGAAATTCACGCGCTGAAGGTCCAGTCATACGCCGAGGTTCACGCCCTGGAACGCAAAGTGAAGCTGCTCAATATCGTGCCTGTACCGCTGATACTGTGCCTGATTGCGGGGGGTATTTTCCTGTTGCGTCGCCGTCGCCGGCATCTGCCTTCAGCAGCGTTCTACTGAGGGCTCAACGCCGGGCGATCAGCCCTTGCCGGGCAATGCGGGTCAGTTGGCGTATCACTTCGCCCGCGTCGCTGGCACTGGGCGCCTGAATGACGGCCAGGTCGAAGCTGTTGGACGCAAAGCGCGCAAGGGAGTCGCCGTCTTCGACAAACTGGATCAGAAAGGCCGAAGGCCGCCCCGTGCGGCGCGGCCAGCCATCCAGATAGCGCAGCAACGTCGGCTGATGCTTGCCGCCCAAGAGGATTTTAGGATTGCGTTGGGTCAGGTCCGCGGTGATCGGGGCCAGGCGTATGAGGGGGCGTAGTGCATTCATTGTGTCGTGTCTCTGCCTCAAAAGTCTGCGGGCAGGTGAGAGGCAACACCGAACCAGCGCTTTAGCGGAATTTCGAAGCTGGCCCATGGCTCTGGCTTCTGTCGGGACTGTGATCAGTCACCCGTGGCGCCCCGCAATTAGCTGTTTAAATCGGCGCATGGGCAACATCCTAGAGAAGCCTGTAGGGCGGTGTCAAGAATCCCGAGCAACGAAAAGGCCCGCACTGGGCGGGCCTTTTAAGGGGGGTTCGCGGTATCAGTGAGTGATGGCGCGGTCTGCGGACAATTTGCCCGCACCTTCCAACAACACGGCCAGCGTACCGCCCAGCAGCGCCAGGGCGAACTCGTAGCCGTTGTTGGCCATGAACAAACCGTTATGGATATGCACCGAGAAAATCGCCACCAGGGAAATGATCGACAGGCCGAGTGCCGCCGGCCGTGCCAGCAAGCCAATGATCAGCGCCAGCCCGGCGAAGAACTCGGTACCACCGGACAGCACCGCCATCAGGGTACCTGGGGCCAGGCCGATACTTTCCATCCACTGGGCAGTGCCCGCCAGGCCGCCGCCGCCAAACCAGCCAAAGAGTTTTTGCGAACCGTGGGCGGCGAAGATGATCCCGACAAAAATCCGCAGGACAGTCAGGCCGTAGCCGGCGCGGGTGGAGAGGATGCGGGTGATCAATGGGCTCATGCTGATAATCCTTTTCAAGGTAGGGGTTGGGTTGGCCGCTATATTAATCAGTTTAAACAATGATAAAAGCCGATAAAGCGGCTCATAATTATCGAATTAATAGATTATTTACGTGAGGCAACCCGTGGCGCTGCCGGCTCCAACGACTCCCGCTCACGATCAAACGCCAGGTAATACTTGTTCACGCTATTAACATAGCTGACGCCGCTCATTCCCACCTGCTCCATTGCAATGCGCTCGACCTGGAAAAACCATTGGTTTGGGTTAAGCCCCCGCCGCCGCGCCTCGGCACGCATTCCCTGGACCCGCTCGGGCCCCATGTTGTAGGCCGCCAGCACAAACGCCATGCGCTCGCGCTCGTTGAGCTTGGGGCTTGAGAAGAAC
>NZ_JACARK010001709.1:0-1224 GCF_013386655.1 Pseudomonas sp. K5002
GTCAGCCCGGCGTTCACCAGCAGTTCATCATGGGGCCGCTCGAATGCCAGCCGGGTGATCGGGTTGCCGAACACATCCAGTTCATCCCGGCGCGAGGTCGGTTCTGGGCTGATCTCCAGTTGCTGCGAGCTGCAGCGCTGCCAGGCGCAAGGCCGCGGCCACAGGTGCGCCAGCTGCTGGGCCAGGGACACCGGGCTGTCGTAGTGGTAGTGGGTATCGTGGAAAATCTGGTAGCGGGCACTCATCACACAGACACCGTTTGCTGGCTGACATCGTCCACATGGGCAAAATGGCGCAAGGCCAGGCGATCCGAGACTTGCCCACTTTCATCGGCCACCGCTTGCAGCAGGTCGGCCAGGCCGTCCAGCGCAGCGCGCACACTGGACTCGCCGAACAGCGGGTTCTCCAGGCAGCCCAGGTCAAAGCGCGCCAGGCGCTCCACCAACGGCGCCAACCCGGTTTCCCGGGGCACGCCGAAATCGTCATTCAAGCGACGCAAGGTGCGGCTCACCAGTTTCAGCTGGAACAGCACTGCGTGGGGGTTTTGCTCATCCAGCAGCAACAGGTCCAGCACCGGAATCAGCTGCGGTACCGCGAGGTAGCGCGAACGATAGGTGATGCTGCTGTTGCCCAGTTCCAGCAACCACTCCAGCCCGGCCTGATCGAACACCGCCACGCCGCGCAGGAACGCCGCCAGGCTGCTGCTGAGAAACTGCAGGCGCTCGATGCGCCGGCCCATCATCAGGAAGCGCCAGCCTTCGTCGCGGGTCATGTCGTCAAGGGCAAAGCCCGACAGCGCGGCCAGGGACATCACCAGGCGGTTGAGGAAATCCAGCAGTTCGCCGAAGTCCGGCTCTTCGCTTTCCAGGTCCAGGGCTTCGCGCTGCAACTCCACCAGCGCCTGCCAGTTTTCCCGGGACAGCTTGCCGCGCACCTGGGACGCCGCCCACTGCAAGCGCTGCAAGTTGGCCCGCAGGCTCGACGGCCAGTCATCACCGAGCAACGCCGCCTGAAGCCGCTCAGGCAACTCGCCCTCCTCCGGCAACAGTCGCAGGTTCTCACCCAGTTCAACCGCCGCCTGCAGCGCCAGCAGGTCGTCTCCGTCGACATAGCGGGCGAGGACGATCCGCAGCCAGCGCGCACTGTCATCACAGCGCTCGCAATAGCGGCCAAACCAGAACAGGTTTTCCACCACCCGCGACGGCAGGTACGGATCGCGCCGCA
>NZ_JACARK010001710.1:0-462 GCF_013386655.1 Pseudomonas sp. K5002
GTTGGGGACGTCGCTGTTGCAACGCTCCACCCGGCGTCAGCGTTTGACCGAGGACGGGCAGGCCTATTACGAGCATTGCCTGCGTGCGCTGGCGGAACTGGAAGCCGCCGAATCCGTGCTGGAAAGTGGCCGTCAGCAGCCACGTGGACGGTTAAGGGCCAGCTTGCCTTTGGCGTTCGGTCATCACTATGCGGCGCCGGCGTTGTGGGGGCTGATGGACCGTTTTCCGCAACTGGAGATTGAAATTTCCTTCTCCGACCGACTGATCGACCTGGCCCAGGAAGGCTTCGATCTGGCGGTACGCATTGGCGCGCTGCCTGACACCGACCGCCTGAGCGCCCGCCGCCTGGGGGAACAGGCGATTGCCTTGGCGGCGTCACCCGCGTACTTGCAGCGCACACCTCGGATTGACTCCATCGACGACCTGGCCGGGCACCGGGGCATTGCCTATCGCAGCAATGC
>NZ_JACARK010001711.1:0-504 GCF_013386655.1 Pseudomonas sp. K5002
TTCGTCCATGCCGGCGGCCAGGTCGTCTTCGCGGTTGGGCAGGGTGCCGGGGTCGTGGGGGAAGATCTTCGGGCCGTCGACATCCGCCAGGCGGTTCAGCGCAGGGTCGCCATTGGCCCGCAGGAAATCATCGAACGCCCAGGCCGACAGTTCCCACAATTCATCGTGGAGGAATTCCTTGGACACCAGGCCTCGGGTAAACACTTTCGGTGCGCCCGGGCGATCGCCTTCGCAATTGGAGACCAGCGGGAAATCCACCTCGACCACTTCTGCGCCGGCGGCTTCAAGTGCCTTGCGCGCAGCTTCCCAGAGCTCGATCACCGAGGCCCGGGTTTTGATTGGCTGGCCAGTAGGGCCGCCGATTCCCGGGGCGTCGCTGGTGCCTGCCTCGGGGTCGGCGTTGATGTACATGCGCGGCACGCCGAAGCGTTTGCCGGCGAGTGCATCGCCGGTCGCGGCCAGGTCTGCGTAGGATTGCGGGCGTACCGAGGCGACGCCGGGGAT
>NZ_JACARK010001712.1:0-414 GCF_013386655.1 Pseudomonas sp. K5002
AGGGCACGGCGGCCGCCGAGGGGTTTGTCCCAGTTGATTTCGGTTGGGCTATCGACGGGTTTTTCGAGGCGCACCACCTGCCCCGAGACATAGGCCGAGCGCCGCGACAGGAAGAACCGCAGGCTGCTTTCCAGCCCGTCTTCGGCACCCGGTGCGACGTAGATCAACTGCACCGTGATCGCCCGGCGCAACTCCTTGGCCAACGAACGCACCAGGCCCTCAAGGGCACGCTGGGCAATGGCCTGGGGCAGGTCCTTGCACTGCTCCGGCGCCGTGCCGAGCACCACCACCCGGGCGTGCTGCCCAAGGCGCCTGGCGTTGGCGTGGAAGAATTCGTAGAGCTCGTCCAACTGCTTGAGGTCGGCAATGTCGCTGGCGTCGAACACGGCGCCCTGGACCTTGACCGTGGAGGGC
>NZ_JACARK010001713.1:0-414 GCF_013386655.1 Pseudomonas sp. K5002
AGTTGCTCCAGCAGCCTGTTGCGGGATTCACGGCTGTCGAGGATGCCGGCGTCCTTGACACTGGCCGGGAGCTTCGGCGGCCATGGGCGCTGGTCGTCCAGCTCGATGGCCACCAGCAGGGCGCCGTCGCTTTCCAGTTCACTGACGCCGCCGGTTACGTGGTGCAACTGTTCGGGCGCCGCATCATTGACCCCAAGCCGTTCGCTGCTGGGCATCAGACGTTCACGCAGTTGGCTGTAGCCGGGCAGGTTAAGGTCGAGGCTCAAGGCGGCGCGCCCACGTTTCCAACGCCACAGGCACAGCAACGCAAGGATCAGCCGCGGCAGGATGCCGTATACCAGCAGCACGCCCACCAGCCAGGCAGCCCAGGCCTGGCGGGCGCTTTCGATATTCAGGGCGGCATCGCCGCTGGCG
>NZ_JACARK010001714.1:0-507 GCF_013386655.1 Pseudomonas sp. K5002
GCCGACCCCGCCACCCTGGCGACGCTCCCCGACAATGCCGTCGGTGAAATCTGGGCCACCGGCCCGAGCATCGCCCACGGCTACTGGCGCAACCCTGAAGCCACCGCCAAGACTTTCGTCCAGCACGAAGGCCGTACCTGGCTGCGGACCGGCGACCTCGGGTTTGTCCGCGAAGGTGAAGTGTTCATCACCGGCCGGCTGAAAGACCTGCTGATCGTGCGGGGCCACAACCTGTATCCCCAGGACATCGAGCAAGCCATCGAGCGCGAAGTGGAAGTGGTGCGCAAGGGCCGGGTCGCCGCGTTCGCGGTGAATGACCAGGGCCTGGAAGGCATTGGCATCGCCGCCGAAATCAGCCGCAGCGTGCAGAAAATCCTGCCGCCGGAAGCACTGATCAAGGCGATTCGCCAGGCGGTGGCCGAAGCCTGCCAGGAAGCGCCGAGCGTGGTGGTGCTGCTCAACCCCGGTGGCTTGCCGAAAACGTCCAGCGGCAAGGTGCAGCGCTCG
>NZ_JACARK010001715.1:0-543 GCF_013386655.1 Pseudomonas sp. K5002
GACCCGCATCAAGATGCATCGCCTGATCATCGAGCTCTGGCGCAAACACACGCCGGCCGTGTTGCTGGTGACCCACGACGTCGACGAAGCGATCCTGCTGGCCGACCGCGTGATCGTGCTGGCGGAGGGCAAGATTGCCGAGCAACTGCGCATCGACCTGCCCCGTGCACGGGATACCGGCCAGGACGGTTTCCAGGCGATTCGCGCGCGCTTGCTGAGCCTGTTGGGGGTTGAAGTGGACGCCCCGGCCGCCCAGCCTGCGAACGCCAGCGTCAGGCGGTTTGCCCATGGTTGAATTCAGAACCCTTTGCCTGTTGGCGGCTGCACTGCTGATGGGCGGCTGCGACAAAGCCGCTGAAGCGCCGAAGTCTGCATCGGATCTGTCGGGTGTGACCTTGATCCTCGGTGACCAGGCCAAGGGCTTGCGTACGGTGGTGGAGGCCGCCCACGCCCTGGATGGCATCGACTACAAGGTCCAGTGGGCCAACTTCCAGGGCGCCGCGCCGCTGTTCGAGGCCTTGCGCGCCGGCGCCGTGGACCTCG
>NZ_JACARK010001716.1:0-223 GCF_013386655.1 Pseudomonas sp. K5002
GGCCAGGCCGATGGCGCGGATGGTGCCGGACGAACCGATGGCCTCATCCCAGGTCAGGCGGTGCAGGGCGTGCTCGATGCTCATGATCTCCAGCCGCGCCGCCGTATAAGCCTGGGCGTAGCGGGCCGGGGTGATCTTGCCGTCCTTGAAATAGCGCTGGGTGTAGCTGACGCAGCCCATTTGCAGGCTTTCGCGCAGCAGCGGCTCGAAGCGCTGGCCAATA
>NZ_JACARK010001716.1:303-522 GCF_013386655.1 Pseudomonas sp. K5002
TGAATTCGGTACTGCCACCGCCGATGTCGGCCACCAGGCGCTTGCCCGGAGTGTCGGCCAGGGTGTGGGACACGCCGAGGTAGATCAGGCGTGCTTCCTCGCGGCCGGAGATGACCTCTACCGGGTGCCCGAGGATCTCCTCGGCGCGGCGGATGAACTCGCCCCGGTTGCGGGCTTCGCGCAGGGCGTTGGTGCCGACGATCCGCACGGCGCCCGGGG
>NZ_JACARK010000179.1:0-2099 GCF_013386655.1 Pseudomonas sp. K5002
CCGGCCAGGATCGGCGTACCGGCCTGCAAGCCCAACCGCCGGGCCCATTCCTCCAGCAAACCACCGACCACTTCACCGGAATACAGCAAACGCTCCGGCATCATCGCCAACGGAATCCCAAGCGCCGCCAGCATCTCGGCCGACCAGCCGCGCCGGGCCACATCGTAGACGCCACCGATATTGCCGGCGCTGCTGTGGTCCACCGCCAACTCACCGGTCAGGCACCAGTTGATGTAGCTGTTGGGCGGCAGCAGGTAGCGGGTGTTGGCCCACACCTGCGGCTGGTGCTGCTTGAGCCAGAGCATCTTGGTGAAACCGTAGTAGCTGTCCACCGAGTTGCCGGTGACCGCAAACAGCCGCTCCAGCTCCACATGCTCGCGCACCCACTCCACCTGCTCGCCCGCGCGCCGGTCCATCCAGATCAGGCACGGGTGCAGCGGCGTGATCTGCGCGTCCACGGCAATCCCCGAGCCGCCGTACAGGCTGCTGATGCACAGCGCCTTGACCTGCTCTTTTGCCACGCCGGCCTTCGCCATGCACTGGGCGACGCAGGCCTCCACCGCATCCAGCCAGACCTGCGGCCACTGCTCGGCCCAGCGCACTTTCGGGGTATCCACGCGATACCCCTGGCTGTGCTGGGCGATGATCAGGCCGTCCGCATCCACCAGCAGCGCCTTGGTGCTTTGCGTGCCGATGTCCACACCCATTACGTAGTTCATGTCAGAGCACCGGCTTCAGCAGCACCTTGATCGACTTGGTCGAGTTGGCCAGCTCAAACGCTTCGGCCCAGCTGTCCAGCCCGAAGTCATGGGTCACGATGCCCTTGGACGTCACCAGGCCACGCTCGAACAAGTCGATGGCCACCGGGTAGCAATACGGCCCCAGGTGCGCACCGCGTACGTCCAGCTCCTTGCGGTCGCCGATGATCGACCAGTCGGCGCTGGTCTCGGCGCCAAACACGCTGAACTCGACAAACCGGCCGAGCTTGCGGATCAAGTCCAGGCCCTGGGTAACGCCCGCCGGTACGCCGGTGGTTTCGATGTACACGTCGCAGCCGTAGTTGTCGGTCAGGCTGTTGATGATCTCCCGGGCGTTGTCCCGGGACGGGTTGATCACCACGTCGGCACCGTACTGCTTCGCCAGTTCCAGGCGCTCGTCGACCATGTCGATCACCACCAGTTTCTTCGGCGTTTTCAGGGCGGCCACTTGCACCATGCACAGGCCCAGGGTGCCGGCACCGGCGATCACCAGCACGTCATCCAGCTGGATCTCACCGCGGTTGACGGTGTGAATCGCGCAGGACATCGGCTCGATCAGCGCCGAATCTTCCAGGGACACCGACTCCGGAATCTTGTGCACAATGGCGGTCTTCGGGATGCGCATATACTGAGCCATGCCGCCTTCGGCCACTTCACGCTGGAAGCCGAAGATGTTGTGCACCTCGCACATCCAGTACTTGCCGGACTTGCAGAAACGGCACTTGCCACATGGCACGATCTGCTCGGCGATCACCTTGTCGCCGACCTTCACCTCAAAGTGCTCCTCGGCGCCCTCGCCCGCTTCCACCACGTAGCCAAAGAACTCGTGCCCCGGCACCACCGGGGCCTTGACCCACGGGTTATCGCCGCCCCAGAACATCGCGGCGCCCGAGTGGCATTTGCAGTCACTGGCGCAGATGCCGCAGGCGGCGATGCGAATCACCAGTTCATTGACCCGCGCCTGGGGTTTGCTGATGCGTTCCAGGCGGTAGTCTTTCGGGCCGTGGCAGACGACGGCTTGCATTTGGTTGTGCTTTTCCATGATGTGCGGACCTTTCTTGAGCATGAGAGAACCCATCGCGGCCACCATGGCCGCGTGGAGATAACCGGTTTACTTGTGGCGCTGACGGCTGATGAAGATCGCCAGCAAAATGATCCCGCCCTTGATCACGCTCTGGACATAGGGCGAGACCCCGAGCATGTTCAAGCCGTTGTTCAACACCCCCAGCAGCATGGCGCCGAGCAAGGTGCCGACGATTACCCCGCGCCCACCGGCAATCGAGGCGCCGCCCAGGACCACCGCGGCAATCGCGTCGAGTTCGAACGACACCCCGGCATTCG
>NZ_JACARK010001717.1:0-351 GCF_013386655.1 Pseudomonas sp. K5002
CGTTCACCGCCGCACAACAGGATGCGCAGCCCGGCCAACGCGTCGGGAATCAATTGCACGTACTGGTTGAACAGCGCAGTGGTGACGAACAGGATCGTCGCCCCGCCCGCCTTCAGTGCCCGGCCAAACGCGCCGGGGTCGAGCAAGGTCGCATGGTCGATCACCAGCACCTGGCCACCGTTGAGCAAGGGGCCCCACACGTCCATGGTGCTCGCGTCGAACGCCGGGTTGGAAGCGAACGTCACGCGGTCATGGGCGTTGAAATCGGCGTAGCCGTTATTGATCACCAGCCGCGTGATGCCCCGGTGCGGTACCAGCACGCCTTTGGGAGTGCCGGTGGAGCCGGAGGTG
>NZ_JACARK010001718.1:0-397 GCF_013386655.1 Pseudomonas sp. K5002
TGGATAACGCGGCGCCCAAGCCACGGCAAAGCGCCTACGGCCCGGCGCAACGCGGTGAGCTGACGGCCCATGACGTCGAGGTGTTGGAGGATGAGTTATTCACAGGCGCTGTATTGCAGCCGGCCAAGCCTCGGCCCAAGCGCCTCAAGGTGATCAAGGCCAAAAGCGGTGCCGACCGGATGAAGGCTGCAACGGCCAAGGCCAGCGGCGGCGGTGGGCAGGTGCTCAAAGGCGTGAGCCCGGAAGCGGGCGCTGAAGCCATTCTTAAATTGCTTATAGAAGAAGGTGTAGTGCGCTGATCCACTGTGGGAGCGGGCTTGCTCGCGAAGGCGGGGTGTCCGGTAACTCATGTACCGACTGATACGCCGCTTTCGCGAGCAAGCCCCCGCCCCCCCAG
>NZ_JACARK010001719.1:0-336 GCF_013386655.1 Pseudomonas sp. K5002
CGATGTGCAATAGCAGCAGGCCACGCTTGTGCAGCGCAGCGACGGCGGCGGCCTGGTCCTTCGCTTCGAGGGTGCCGTTCTGCGCGACGCCCTGGCTGTCCAGGGCACGGTATTTGAACAGGCTCACGCGCCCTCTCCACGGGTGACGCGCAACACTTCTTCAAGGGACGTGACACCGGCCACCGCCTGGCGCAGGCCTTCTTCATGCAGGGTGCGCAAGCCACCACGGCGGGCGGCCTGTTCGAGGGTCGCGGCGTCGGCCTGGCGCATCAACAAGCTGCGCAGTTCGTCATTCATCACCAGCAATTCGGTGATTGCACTGCGGCCGTGGTAACC
>NZ_JACARK010001720.1:0-635 GCF_013386655.1 Pseudomonas sp. K5002
CAACCGTCGCGACGAATTCGGCGTACTGGCCACCGACTTCAACCGCATGGGCGCCCGCCTGCAAAGCCTGATCGGCAGCCAGCGCCAGTTGCTGCGGGATGTGTCCCACGAACTGCGCTCGCCCCTGGCCCGCCTGCGGATCGCCCTGGCCCTGGCAGAACGGGCCACGCCCGAAGCGCGGGAAAAACTCTGGCCGCGCCTGACCCGCGAATGCGACCGCCTGGAAGCGCTGATCAGCGAAATCCTGGTACTCGCCCGGGTGGACGCTGATAACGCCAGTGCCGAAGACATCGACCTCAACCCGTTGCTCCGGACCCTGCAAAAAGACGCCTTGCTCGGCGCGCCGGACCAACCCGTGCAGCTGGATGCCGAGGCCGGGCTGCACCTCAAGGGCTGGCCGACCATGATCGAACGCGCGGTGGATAACCTGCTGCGCAACGCCCAACGCTTCAACCCGCCCGGGCAACCGATTGAAATGGAAGCCAGACGCCAGGGCGAACGCATTGTGATCAGTGTGCGCGACCACGGCCCCGGCGTGGATGCCGAACACCTGAGCCAACTCGGCGAGCCGTTTTACCGCGCCCCGGGGCAAACCGCCCAGGGCCATGGCCTGGGCCTGGCCATTGCGCGGCGCG
>NZ_JACARK010001721.1:0-300 GCF_013386655.1 Pseudomonas sp. K5002
GCCAGGCTCGCGCCAGCAGCGCTTCACTGGCCAGGCAGCGGGCCACCAGCAGGCCGGGCAATTGGGTCAGGTCGCCGCGTACCGGGTGGGGCAGGGAGCGACATTGTTCGAGCAGTTCAGGGTCGATTTCGCCGGTCACCAGCAAGGTCGCAAACACCGGTTGCCCGTCCAGCCCGATGGGTGAGTCGAGCAAACCGTCGGCGCCCACAATGCGCTGGCGCTCATGCCAGATCAACTGGCCGTCGCGGCGGATATCCAGGTGCGACTGGAAGTGCCCGAGGTCGAAACGCTCGCCGCTGG
>NZ_JACARK010001722.1:0-462 GCF_013386655.1 Pseudomonas sp. K5002
AGTACCCGATAACCGCCGGCGCTGGCTACGGCGTACACACGCATGCCGATGGCGCGGTGCTGAAGGTGATCGTCAACGGTGTGCCAGACCGGCGCCTGGGACAACTGCGCAAGTTCCTGGGCGACATAGGCGTAAGGCCGCGCGCGCATGCGCTCAGCCAGGGCCTCGCGTTGTTCGTCGTTCAAGTCGCGGCCAAATACCGGGGTGAAGCTTTGCGACGGAAACGCCGGCTTGATCAGCAGTTCCGGCAGTTTCTCCAGGGCTTCGGCCAGCACCGGCGGCTCACCGCACCACCAGGTGGCGATGGACGGCAGGATCAGTTCTTCGCCAAACAGGAATTGATTGATCTTCGGCAGAAATCCCAACAGGCCAGGGGATTCCAGCACGCCACTGCCCAGGGCGTTGGCCACCAGCACATTGCCCTGGCGCACGGCATCCAGCAGGCCGGGCACGCCGAGGGCC
>NZ_JACARK010001723.1:0-359 GCF_013386655.1 Pseudomonas sp. K5002
GGCCCGCAACGATGTGCTGCTGGCGCGTTACGCGCTGTGCACCGCCCTCGATGAAGCCGTGCTGAGTACGCCGTGGGGCAGTGCCAGTGACTGGGGCAAGCAGAGCCTGCTGATCACCGTGCACAACGAAGCCTGGGGCGGCGAAAAGGTCTTCCAATTGCTGGATCACTGCCTGCAAAGCCCGCGGGAACGCCTGTACCTGCTGGAACTGCTGTACCTGTGCCTGTGCCTGGGTTTCGAAGGTCGCTACCGCGTGATGAACGATGGCCGCAGCCAGCTGGAAGCCTTGCGCGAGCGTACCGCTGCGGCGATTCGCAGTGCCCGTGGCGAGCATGAGCGCGAGCTGTCACCCCATTGGC
>NZ_JACARK010000018.1:0-17537 GCF_013386655.1 Pseudomonas sp. K5002
ATCCATTCGGCGCGCTGGGGCGCACGGCGGGTGTCGATCAGCAGGGCAAATTCGTCGCTGCCCAGGCGCGCCAGTTGATCGCCGGCCTCCAGCTGGCTCTTGAGCCGCGAGACCACTTGCAGGATCAGCCGGTCGCCGGCCTGGTGGCCGAGGGCGTCGTTGGCATGACGGAAGTTGTCCAGGTCGAGGTGGCCGAGGGCAACGCCACGGCCTTCGTTTTCCGCCAGGCGGGCGGTCAGCAGGGTCTGGAAGCCCTGGCGGTTGGCGATACCGGTCAGCGGGTCCTGTTCGGCCAGGCGTTGCAGGGTGTTTTCCAGTACACCGCGCTCGCGCACATGCCGCAGGCAACGGCGCAATGTATCGACATCCAATGCATTCAGGATCAGCCAGTCGCTGACGCCGAGGGGCGAAACCAGGGGTTCCTCTTCCAACAGCAATACCGTTGGCAAGCTGCAGCGACCGGGGCCGGGCTGAAGGTTGGCCGTGGTCAACAGCACCGCGCTGTGATCGTCGTCGAACAGGTTGCTCACAGACTCCCAGTTTGGCGCGCTGATCAGCACAGCTCCGTCGCCCATCGGCGCCAGGCACTCGCGCAATAACGCTGCCCACGCTGGCTCATCGGCCAGTAGCAGCAAACGCAAGGGTTCGACAGGCGTAGACAAGCTAGCTCCCTAGACTCTGCAAAATTTCGTTGGCGGCGGGCATTATGACGTGCGCCCCGATAATGACCAATGATATGGGTTATCAAATGCGCACTGTGCAGCTCTAGACCGAACAATAGTCCTAAATACCCTGCACATCCTGCGGCAAAGTAACAAAACCGGCAAATTTAGATCGAGTGGTACGTCACACTGTCGTTCAGAGGCAGCAGAATCTTGCCAGCCTGTTAAAATGCCCGCCCTTTTGATCAATGACCTCCTGAATTTCGTATGTCCCGACTCAATCCCCGGCAGCAAGAAGCCGTGAACTACGTCGGCGGCCCTCTATTGGTGCTCGCCGGTGCCGGTTCCGGCAAGACCAGCGTGATCACCCGCAAGATCGCGCACCTGATCCAGAGCTGTGGCATCCGTGCCCAGTACATCGTCGCCATGACCTTTACCAACAAGGCGGCGCGGGAAATGAAAGAGCGCGTCGGCACCCTGCTCAAGGGTGGCGAAGGCCGTGGCCTCACCGTGTGTACCTTCCACAACCTGGGGCTGAACATCATCCGCAAAGAGCACGTGCGGTTGGGCTACAAGCCGGGCTTCTCGATCTTTGACGAGACAGACGTCAAGGCGCTGATGACCGACATCATGCAGAAGGAATACGCGGGCGACGACGGCGTCGACGAGATCAAGAACATGATCGGCTCGTGGAAAAACGACCTGATCCTGCCCGCCGAAGCCCTGGAAGCTGCGCGCAACCCCAAGGAGCAGACTGCCGCCATTGTCTACACCCACTACCAGCGCACGCTCAAGGCGTTCAACGCGGTGGACTTCGACGACCTGATCCTGCTGCCGGTGAAGCTGTTCCAGGAACATGCCGACATCCTCGAAAAGTGGCAGAACAAAGTCCGCTACCTGCTGGTGGACGAATACCAGGACACCAACGCCAGCCAATACCTGCTGGTGAAGCTGCTGATCGGCAAGCGCAACCAGTTCACCGTGGTGGGCGATGACGACCAGTCGATCTACGCCTGGCGCGGCGCCCGCCCGGAAAACCTGATGCTGCTCAAGGACGACTACCCGTCCCTGAAAGTGGTGATGCTGGAGCAGAACTACCGCTCCACCAGCCGCATCCTGCGTTGCGCCAACGTGCTGATCTCCAACAACCCCCACGAGTTTGAAAAGCAACTGTGGAGCGAGATGGGCCACGGCGACGAGATCCGCGTGATCCGCTGCCGCAACGAAGACGCCGAAGCCGAGCGCGTGGCCGTCGAACTGCTCACGCTGCACCTGCGCACCGACCGGCCCTACAGCGATTTCGCGATCCTGTACCGCGGCAACTACCAGGCCAAGCTGATCGAGCTGAAGCTGCAGCACCACCAGATTCCGTATCGCCTGTCGGGCGGCAACAGCTTTTTCGGACGCCAGGAAGTGAAAGACCTGATGGCCTACTTCCGGCTGATCGTGAACCCGGACGACGACAACGCCTTCCTGCGGGTGATCAACGTCCCACGCCGGGAAATCGGTTCGACTACCCTGGAAAAGCTCGGCAACTACGCCACCGAACGCAAGATCTCGATGTACGCCGCCACCGACGAAATCGGCCTGGGCGAGCACCTCGACACTCGTTTCACCGACCGCCTGGCGCGCTTCAAGCGCTTCATGGACAAGGTGCGCGAGCAGTGCGCCGGCGAAGACCCGATCAGCGCCCTGCGCAGCATGGTCATGGACATCGACTACGAGAACTGGCTGCGCACCAACAGCTCCAGCGACAAGGCTGCCGATTACCGCATGGGCAACGTGTGGTTCCTGATCGAGGCGTTGAAAAATACCCTGGAGAAGGACGAAGAAGGCGAGATGACCGTCGAGGACGCCATCGGCAAGCTGGTGCTGCGGGACATGCTTGAACGCCAGCAGGAAGAGGAAGACGGCGCCGAAGGCGTGCAGATGATGACCTTGCATGCGTCCAAGGGACTGGAATTCCCTTACGTGTTCATCATGGGCATGGAAGAGGAAATCCTCCCGCACCGCTCCAGCATCGAAGCCGACACCATCGAGGAAGAACGGCGCCTGGCCTACGTGGGCATTACCCGCGCGCGTCAGACCCTGGCCTTCACCTTTGCCGCCAAGCGCAAGCAGTACGGCGAGATCATCGATTGTGCCCCCAGCCGGTTCCTCGACGAACTGCCGCCGGACGACCTGGCCTGGGAAGGCAACGACGACACACCGACCGAAGTCAAAGCCGTTCGCGGCAACACCGCACTGGCGGATATACGCGCGATGTTAAAGCGCTAGAATCGACTACTTTTTAATCTACTTTCGGCGCGTGTTGCGCCAACAGAGGAAGCTTTCGTGGAAGCACTGCACAAGAAAATTCGCGAAGAAGGCATCGTGCTTTCCGATCAGGTACTCAAGGTCGACGCCTTTCTGAACCACCAGATCGACCCGGCGCTGATGAAACTGATCGGTGACGAGTTCGCTGCGTTGTTCAAGGATTCGGGGATCACCAAGATCGTCACCATCGAAGCCTCGGGCATTGCACCGGCGATCATGACCGGCCTGAACCTCGGCGTGCCGGTGATTTTCGCCCGCAAGCAACAGTCCCTGACCCTGACCGAAAACCTGCTGTCGGCGACGGTGTATTCCTTCACCAAGAAAACCGAAAGCACCGTGGCGATTTCCCCGCGCCACCTGACCAGCAGCGACCGCGTGCTGATCATCGATGACTTCCTGGCCAACGGTAAGGCGTCCCAGGCGCTGATCTCGATCATCAAACAGGCCGGCGCGACCGTTGCAGGTTTGGGGATTGTGATCGAGAAGTCGTTCCAGGGCGGCCGTGCGGAGCTGGATGCCCAGGGTTACCGGGTTGAGTCGCTGGCGCGGGTGCAGTCGTTGGCGGGTGGGGTTGTGACCTTTATCGAGTAATCGGTGCGGGCACGGTTAAACATGTGGGAGCGGGCTTGCTCGCGAAAGCGGTGTGTCAGTCACCGGATAGGTCGACTGATCCACCGCTTTCGCGAGCAAGCCCGCTCCCACATTTGATCTCCTGTGTTTTCTAGTGCGCGGTAGCTTGTAGGCCCGCTAGCAACAGGCGCTGGTACAGGTCCTCCTTCAACCCCTCCGGCTTATCCAGTCGCATCCGTACCAAATGCTCGGGAAACGCTTCCGGCTCCGGTGCATCCAGCGCCGCCTTGCCCAGCTCCAGAATCTCCGTCAGCTTGAATTTGCTCTTGAGCCAGTTCAACGCCCGCAACAAATCCCGCTCTTCATCCGTGAAGTCACTGCCCAGCGGATACTCCGGGAACAGCCGTGGATGCCGCGCCTGAATCCCCTGCAAACGCTCCGGCGTGTTGTCGGCAAACCGCGGATCCAGCTGGAAATCCTTCGGCAACTTCCCGGCCTTTTGCGCCTGCTCGATCAAGTCTTCCTGGAACCGTGAGTCGGTGATATTCAGCAGCGCCTCGATCACCCTGGCATCAGTCTGCCCACGTAAATCCGCGATCCCGTATTCGGTGATAACGATGTCCCGCAGGTGCCGGGGAATCGTGCAGTGGCCGTATTCCCAAACGATATTGGAACTGACCTCGCCGCCCGATTCGCGCCAGCTGCGCAGGATCAGGATCGAGCGCGCGCCTTCCAGCGCATGGCCCTGGGCGACAAAGTTGTATTGCCCGCCAACACCGCTGAGCACGCGGCCGTCTTCCAACTGGTCGGCCACGCCCGCGCCCAACAGGGTCACGGTAAACGCGCTGTTGATGAAGCGCGCATCCAGGCGCTGCAAACGCTTGAGTTCTTCCTGGCCGTACAGCTCGTTGATGTAGCTGATGCGGGTCATGTTGAATTCCAGGCGCTTGCTCTGCGGCAAGTCCCGCAAACGCTCGTAAAAGCTACGAGGCCCGAGGAAGAAGCCGCCATGCACCGAGATGCCGTCGGTCTGTGCCGCTTCGTCCAGGGTGCCGGCGTTGGCCCGCTCCTGGGTCGCGACGTCCGGGTATACCTTGCGCCGCACAATCCCGGCATCGGCCAGCACCAGCAGGCCATTGACGAACATTTCGCTGCAACCGTACAGCCCACGGGCAAACGGCGCGACTCCGCCTTCGTGGCTGATCAGCGGTGCCCATTGGTACACATCCAGGTCGGTGAGCAACAGGCGATACGCCTCGTTATCGGCCTGGCGCGCCAGCAAGGCCGCAGTCAGTGCATCGCCCATGGAGCCGATGCCGATCTGCAAGGTACCGCCGTCGCGCACCAGGGTGCTGGCGTGCAAACCGATAAAGTGATCCTGGAAACCCACCGGCATGTTCGGGGTGGAGAACAGCGTGGTGCTGTCCTTCTCGTCGATCAGGAAGTCGAACTCATCCATGCCCAGCTCGGCGTCGCCGGGCATGTAGGGCAAATCACTGTGAACCTGGCCCACCACCAGGATGGTTTCACCGGCCTCGCGGCGCTTGGCGATCATCGGCAACAGGTCGAGGGTGATGTCGGGGTTGCAGCTCAGGCTCAGGCGATCCGGATGTTCGGCGCTGCTGGCCACCAGTTGCGCGACGAGGTTCAGGCCGGCGGCATTGATATCACGGGCAGCGTGGCTGTAGTTGCTGCTGACGTAATCCTGCTGCGCCGAAAGGCTGTGAAGCAAACTGCCGGGCTGCATGAAGAACTGCTGCACGTGAATGTTCGACGGCAGGCTGTCCTTGCGCAGTGCGGCGAGGAAGTCCAGCTCGGGATAGTCACCGAAGACCCGTTCGATAAAGGGCTCGAGAAAGCGCTTCTGCAAACCATCGCCCAAGGTAGGGCGACCCAGGGCCAGGGCTGTGTAGATGGTCAGCGCCCGGTCCGGCAACTTGGCGATACGCCGGTACAGCGCGTTGACGAACAGGTTGGGTTTGCCCAGGCCCAGGGGCATGCCCATGTGAATATGCGCCGGCAGCCGTGCCAGTACGTCGTCGACTGCTTGCTCGATTGAACACAACTGCACCATCCGACTTCTCCCGAACATTCCATGAATTGGGGTTGGACCGAGCTTGCCGGGTCTTTGCTGCAAAGAACAGCCTCAAAAGGCAAATCGCGGGCACAAAAAAGCCGCTGGTCAGCGGCTCTTTTGGCGAAGATCGGTTTATTTCAGACCCGACATCTTCTCGATCGCGCCTTTAAGCTCGGCATCCGAGCAATCGGCGCAGGTGCCTTTTGGCGGCATGGCGTTCAGACCGGTAATGGCCTTGGCCAGCAGGCCATCGAGGCCACCCTGATGGTCCGCGCGGTCTTTCCAGGCGGCGGTGTCACCGATTTTCGGTGCGCCCAACAGGCCGGTACCGTGGCAAGCGTTGCAGTGCTTGGCGATTACGTCATCCGGCGATTTCGCACCGCCGCCGCCGCCCGCAGCCACTGCCACTTCCATCCCCTTGCACTCTTGCCCCTGGACGCACACCTGGCCTACAGGCTCCAGGCGCTTGGCAATTTCATCATTGGTCGCAGCTTGAGCGCTGACAGCCCATAGGGCCAGTACGGTTGCTGGTGCAGCCAGCATTTTCATAATTAGGTTCACGCGTTCACCCTCAATGGTGGCTATTCACGCCTGCGGCCACGGTTTCGCAGGCGGCGAAAGTATAACGGTTAGCCCGCCCCGCCGAAACAACCCTATTAACCAAGGGGAGATTCAGCAAGACAGAATGCTGCTACGGGCGTCTCTGCGACATAGGCAGGACGCCTCTTTTCTTAAAAGTTCGCGGGTGTGGCTGCGCTGATTAGTCGCGCCGGCACTTCGAACGGATTGCGAAAACGGTGCGGCTTGGTGCTTTCAAAGTAGTAGCTATCGCCGGCTTCGAGCACAAAAGTTTCAAGGCCGACCACCAGCTCCAGGCGACCTTCCACCAGGATCCCGGTTTCCTCGCCCTCGTGGGTGAGCATCTCTTCGCCGGTATCAGCACCTGGCGGGTAGATCTCGTTGAGGAACGCAATCGCCCGGCTCGGATGCGCGCGGCCCACCAGTTTCATGGTGACGGCGCCGTCGGAGATATCGATCAGCTCATTGGCTTTATAGACGATCTGGGTCGGTTTTTCCTGGAGGATCTCCTCGGAAAAGAACTCCACCATCGACATGGGAATGCCGCCCAGCACCTTGCGCAAGGAGCTGATGGAGGGGCTGACACTGTTTTTTTCGATCATCGAAATGGTGCTGTTGGTGACGCCCGCGCGCTTGGCTAGCTCACGCTGGGAAAGACCTTTCAGTTTACGGATGGATTGCAGTCGTTCGCCGACGTCCAATGCAGGAGCCTCCTAGGATTCAGGCGTTGTTGTAATTGAGCGTTATCATGGCGACAGCGTTCAGTATTTACAACACTTTGGCCTAAATCCCGGGATCTGCCATTCGTGGGTGCCGCTCAAGCGCCGGAATAGAGCCGTGGCACTCGGCGCAGGTTGCAGAAGATCTGGTACGGAATGGTGTCGGCGGCGGTGGCAACGTCACTGGCGAGGATGTTTTTGCCCCACAATTCGACGGTGGAACCGAGCTCGGCCTGGGGCACGTCGGTCAGGTCGACACACAGCATGTCCATCGACACACGGCCCAGCAACTGGCTGCGCTGGCCGGCCACCAGCACCGGGGTGCCGGTGGGTGCGTGGCGCGGGTAGCCGTCGGCGTAGCCCATGGCAACTACCCCGATGCGCATCGGTTTCGGGGTAATGAACCTGGCGCCGTAGCCCACAGGTTCGCCGGCCGGCAGTTCACGTACGCAGATGACTTTCGATTCGAGGGTCATCACCGGCTGCAAACGCGCGGCGATGGCCTGGCCTTCGCCAAACGGCGTGGCGCCGTAGAGCATGATGCCCGGGCGTACCCAGTCACTGGAAACGTTCGGCCAGCCCAGCACCGACGGCGAGTTGCGCAGGCTGACCTGGGCCGACAAGCCCTGGCGCGCCGCTTCAAACACCGCAACTTGCTCTTCGCTGCTGGTGCTGTCCAGCTCATCGGCGCGGGCGAAGTGGCTCATCAGCACGATCTTCGCGACTTTGCCGCTGGCCAGCAGGCGCTGGTAAGCGTCGTGATAATCCTTGGGGTGCAAGCCAACGCGGTGCATGCCCGAATCAAGCTTGAGCCAGACGGTCAGCGGCTTGCTGAGTTGCGCCTGTTCAATCGCGTCCAGCTGCCACAGCGAATGCACCACGCACCAGAAATCATGCTCGATGATCAGCGGCAGCTCGTCGGCTTCGAAAAAACCTTCGAGCAACAGCACCGGCCCGCGAATCCCGGCGGCCCGCAGCTCCAGCGCTTCCTCGATGCAGGCCACGGCAAACCCGTCCGCCTCGGCTTCCAGCGCCTGGGCAACGCGCACGGCACCGTGGCCGTAGGCATCGGCCTTGATCACGGCGAGGGCCTTGGCCCCACCCGTGACTTCACGGGCCAGTTGGTAGTTATGGCGCAGGGCTTGGAGGTCGATCAGGGCACGGGCAGGACGCATGGCGGCAGGCTTCTAGGCGGCGGTGGGAAGAAAAAACCGGTACCCGCTGACAACGCAGGCACCGGGAGAGGATTTTTTGCTTACGGCAGAGCGGCCACAACCGACAGCTCCACCAGGATTTCCGGTTCGCAGAGTTTCGCTTCAACCGTGGCACGGGCCGGCGCGACGCCTTTTGGCAGCCACTTGTCCCATACCGCGTTCATCCCGGCGAAATCGGCGTCAATGTCTTTCAGGTAGATGGTCACCGACAGCAGCTTGGTCTTGTCGGTACCGGCCAGGTCCAGCAAACGCTCAATATTGACGAGGGTTTCGCGGGTCTGCTGTTCAATCCCGGCACTCATGTCGTCGCCGACCTGCCCTGCCAGATACACGGTACCGCTGTGAACAACGATCTGGCTCATGCGCTCATTGGTGAGCTGGCGCTGGATTGACATGTTTTGCAGACTCCTGGTGGTTGCCATAACGGGAAATATCGAGGCCTTCGGCACTGATTTGCGGGGTTTTCTTCGCCATCAGGTCGGCCAGCAAACGACCAGAGCCACAGGCCATGGTCCAACCGAGGGTGCCGTGGCCGGTGTTCAGGAACAGGTTTTTGAACGGGGTAGCACCGACAATCGGCGTGCCGTCTGGCGTGGTCGGGCGCAGGCCGGTCCAGAAACTGGCCTGGCTCAAATCACCGCCCTGAGGATAAAGGTCGTTGACGATCATCTCCAGGGTTTCCCGCCGACGCGGGTTCAGCGACAGGTCAAAACCGGCTATCTCAGCCATGCCACCGACGCGGATACGGTTGTCGAAACGGGTGATCGCGACCTTGTAGGTCTCATCGAGAATGGTCGAGGTCGGGGCCATCGCCGGGTTGGTGATCGGCACGGTCATCGAGTAACCCTTGAGCGGGTACACCGGCGCCTTGATTCCCAGTGGCTTGAGCAGCTTCGGCGAGTAGCTGCCGAGGGCCAGCACGTAGCGGTCGGCAGTTTCCAGCTTGCCGTCGATCCACACGCCGTTGATCCGGTCACCGGCGTAGTCCAGGCGCTGGATATCTTGCTCGAAGCGGAATTCGACACCCAGTTGCTTGCACATGTCGGCAAGGCGGGTGGTAAACATCTGACAGTCGCCGGTCTGGTCGTTCGGCAGGCGCAGGGCACCGGCGAGGATATCGGTGACGCTGGCCAGGGCTGGTTCAACCCGGGCAATGCCGGCGCGGTCCAGCAGCTCGTAAGGCACACCGGACTCTTTCAATACCGCGATGTCCTTGGCGGCACCGTCCAGTTGGGCCTGGGTGCGGAACAGCTGGGTAGTCCCCAGAGTGCGGCCTTCATAGGCGATGCCGGTCTCGGCACGCAGCTCGTCGATGCAATCGCGGCTGTATTCGGACAGGCGCACCATACGCTCCTTGTTCACCGCATAACGGCTGGCGGTGCAGTTGCGCAGCATCTGCGCCATCCACAGGTACTGGTCGATATCGGCGGTGGCCTTGATCGCCAGGGGCGCATGGCGCTCCAGCAACCATTTGATAGCCTTGAGCGGCACACCCGGCGCAGCCCATGGCGAGGCGTAGCCCGGCGAGATCTGCCCGGCGTTGGCGAAACTGGTCTCCATGGCCACAGCCGGCTGACGGTCGACCACGACCACTTCAAAACCAGCTCGTGCCAAATAGTAGGCACTGGCCACGCCAATGACACCGCTACCCAAGACCAGAACGCGCATTTTTATTCCCTCATCACGGCTTGACCGCTGACGTTTGTTGTTCAGCACAAAGATGTGGGCAGTATAAAAAGCAATCACCAGTGCATTTCACTATATAACTGCCTATATTTGGCGACAATTCTCGGCAAAAACCCTTTTCACGGAGGAGCATCCCCTATGCGGACCAACACTCAGACCAAGCGGGAGCTGGACAAGATCGACCGCAACATCCTGCGCATCCTGCAGGCCGACGGGCGAATTTCGTTTACTGAACTGGGGGAAAAGGTCGGGCTGTCGACCACGCCGTGCACCGAGCGGGTCCGGCGCCTGGAGCGCGAAGGGATCATCATGGGCTACAACGCCCGGCTCAACCCGCAGCATCTGAAGGGCAGCCTGCTGGTGTTTGTCGAGATCAGCCTCGACTACAAGTCCGGCGACACCTTTGAAGAATTCCGACGCGCCGTGCTGAAACTGCCCCACGTGCTGGAGTGCCACCTGGTGTCGGGGGATTTCGACTACCTGGTGAAGGCGCGCATTTCGGAGATGGCGTCGTACCGCAAGTTGCTCGGCGATATCCTGCTCAAGCTGCCCCACGTACGGGAGTCCAAGAGCTATATCGTGATGGAAGAGGTGAAAGAGAGCCTGAACCTGCCGATCCCGGATTAAGACAGCACCACAGGCCAATGTGGGAGCGGGCTTGCTCGCGAATGCGGAGTGTCAGTCACCTGTTGTATTGACTGATCCACCGCATTCGCGAGCAAGCCCACACTAGTTGATCGGGGACATCCGCTAGACCAATACCTGACGCGTCGACGCCATGTACGCATGAATCTGCTTTTCCACCCGTGGGTGGATCAACTCCACCGGGCGGCGGTCGTTGGGGCATGGCAAGGTCGGCGTGGTGCCGAACAAGCGGCAAATCAGCGGGCGCTCGTCGTACACGGTGCAGCCATTGGGGCCGAGGTGCACGCAGTTGAGTTCGTCCATCGCCGCTTCCTGCTCGGCAGCGGTCTTGCGCGGCAGGCGCGACATTTCCTCGGGGGACGTGGTCACCGGCCCACAGCAGTCGTGGCAACCCGGGACACACTCGAACGAGGGAATCTGCCGGCGCAGCGCGTTGACTTTCTGACTGTTGCAACTCATCGACACAGGGACCGAACGGCGAATAGGCGTGGATTCTGCCCTAAAAGCCCCCGGTGAGACAGCTTCGCCCGACCGCTGTATCCTGCGTCAAATTTTCCAAACAGGGATGCTCCCCATGACCGCCAGCGCCCGGCACGCCAATTCCTACTACGCCGCCAGCAGTTTCCCGCAGCCTGATTATCCGGTGCTGACAGGTGAAATCGTGGCCGATGTGTGCGTGGTCGGCGGCGGCTTTTCGGGGCTCAACACCGCTCTGGAACTGGCCGAACGGGGTTTCAGCGTGGTCCTGCTGGAAGCCCGCAAGATTGCCTGGGGCGCCAGCGGGCGCAATGGCGGGCAACTGATTCGTGGCGTCGGTCATGGCCTGGATCAGTTCACCAACGTCATCGGCACCGAGGGCGTGCGCCAGATGAAATTGATGGGCCTGGAAGCCGTGGAAATCGTGCGCCAGCGGGTCGAACGTTCGCAGATCGCCTGCGACCTGACCTGGGGCTACTGCGACCTGGCCAACAAACCCCGCGACCTGGAACACCTGGCCGCCGACGCCGAAGAGCTGCAAGGCCTTGGCTATCGCCATGAAGTGCGCCTGCTGCAAGCCAGCGAGATGCGCAGTGTGATCGGTTCCAACCGCTATGTTGGCGGCATGATCGACATGGGCTCTGGCCACCTGCACCCGCTGAACCTGGCCCTCGGCGAGGCAGCCGCTGCACAGCAGTTGGGCGTCCGGTTGTTCGAGCATTCCGAGGCGGTGCGGATCGATTACGGCCCGGAGGTCAACGTACACACCGCCCAGGGCAATGTGCGCGCCAAGACCCTGGTGCTGGGCTGCAATGCTTATTTGAACGGCCTGAACCCGCATCTGAGCGGCAAGGTGCTGCCCGCCGGCAGCTACATCATCGCCACCGAGCCCTTGAGCGAAGCCCAGGCAGCCGAGTTGCTGCCGCAAAACATGGCGGTGTGTGACCAGCGGGTGACGGTGGATTACTTCCGGCTGTCAGCCGACCGACGCTTGCTGTTCGGCGGTGCCTGCCATTACTCCGGACGGGATCCGAAGGACATCGGTGCCTATATGCGTCCGAAAATGCTGCAGGTGTTCCCACAACTGGCCAACGTGAAAATCGACTACCAGTGGGGTGGGATGATCGGCATTGGCGCCAACCGCCTGCCGCAGATTGGCCGGCTGGCCGACCAGCCCAATGTGTATTTCGCCCAGGCCTATGCCGGCCATGGCCTCAACGCCACCCACCTGGCAGGCAAACTGTTGGGCGAAGCCATCAGCGGCCAGCAAAGCGGGCGCTTTGATCTGTTTGCCAAGGTGCCGCACATCACTTTCCCGGGCGGCAAGCATTTGCGCTCGCCGCTGCTGGCGCTGGGAATGCTCTGGCACCGATTGAAAGAACTGGTCTGAATCAGCCGCGCCAGAAGGGCTTCAAGCCTTCCCGGCGCGCCTGCTCGGCACTCAGGCCCACGTCTCGCAGTTGCTCGGGGGTCAGCTCCAGCAAGGTTTTGCGCGTATGCATGCGGTGCCAGAACAACGCCCATGAACTGAGTGTGGGGGCCTTGGTACGCGCCGCCATGCGCCGCTCCTGCCCGGCTTCCAGTTCCTGACTGTGTAACGCCAACCGCACATCGCTCATACCGCTCATTTTCCTGCCCCTCATTAACGTGTTGCCATGAGTACGTAGGATGAGCCGGCGCGTAAAACCATGACAGATTCAACCACCCTGTATTAAATCCATACAGATACTGCCTATCGGCCGCTGAATCCTGTATTTTCGGCCTATCTGTACTGGTAACCGGGAAGCACCGCCATGACCCTATACGTCAACCTCGCCGAACTGTTGGGCACGCGCATCGAGCAGGGCTTCTATCGCCCGGGCGACAGATTGCCGTCAGTTCGGGCCTTGAGTGTGGAGCATGGGGTCAGCCTGAGCACCGTGCAGCAGGCCTACCGCGTACTGGAAGACAACGGCCTGGCGATGCCCAAACCCAAATCCGGCTACTTCGTACCGGTGGGCCGCGACTTGCCGGCATTGCCCGCCGTAGGCCGCCCGGCCCAGCGCCCGGTGGAAATTTCCCAGTGGGACCAAGTGCTGGAGCTGATCCGCGCGGTGCCACGCAAAGACGCCATACAGTTGGGCCGGGGCATGCCGGATGTATTGTCGCCGACCATGAAACCCCTGCTACGCAGCCTCGCCCGGATCAGTCGGCGCCAGGACATGCCGGGGCTGTATTACGACACTATCCACGGCAACCTGGACCTGCGTGAACAGATTGCCCGCCTGATGCTCGATTCAGGCTGCCAACTGACGCCCCAGGACCTGGTGATCACGACCGGCTGTCACGAGGCCCTGTCCGCCAGCATCCACGCCATTTGCGAGCCCGGCGACATCGTTGCCGTCGACTCGCCAAGCTTCCACGGCGCCATGCAAACACTGAAGGGCCTGGGCATGAAAGCCCTGGAAATCCCCACCGACCCACTCACCGGTATCAGCCTGGAAGCGCTGGAACTGGCACTGGAACAATGGCCGATCAAAGTCATACAGTTGACCCCCAACTGCAACAACCCACTGGGCTACATCATGCCGGAGTCGCGCAAACGCGCACTGCTGACCCTGGCCCAGCGCTTTGACGTGGCGATCATCGAAGACGACGTGTATGGCGAACTGGCCTACAGCTACCCGCGGCCACGCACCATCAAGTCCTTCGACGAAGATGGCCGCGTCGTACTGTGCAGCTCTTTCTCGAAGACCCTCGCACCCGGCCTGCGGATTGGCTGGGTCGCACCCGGTCGCTATCTGGAGCGTGTGCTGCACATGAAATACATCAGCACCGGCTCCACCGCGACCCAGCCGCAGATCGCAATTGCCGAGTTTCTGAAAGGTGGGCATTTCGAGCCACATTTGCGGCGGATGCGCACGCAATACCAGCGCAATCGCGACCTGATGCTCGATTGGGTCAGCCGCTATTTCCCGGCGGGCACCCGCGCCAGCCGCCCCCAGGGCAGTTTCATGCTGTGGGTGGAACTGCCGGAAGGCTTCGATACCCTGAAACTCAACCGGCTGCTGGTGGATGAAGGTGTACAGATTGCAGTGGGAAGTATCTTTTCCGCCTCCGGCAAGTACAGGAACTGCCTGCGCATGAACTACGCTGCCAAACCAACGCCGCAGATTGAAGAGGCTGTACGCAAGGTCGGCGCGACCGCCATCCGGTTGCTGGCCGAAGCGATGGACTGACCTTTTACGGGAAATAGCCGTCATATGCCGACAATCGCCCTGATTCGGAACCCATGTCATTGATGACCCACCGGCTATTACCGTTTTTCCTGCTGGGCATCCTGGCCCTGGGCGGCTGCGCCACCATCGACGCGCCACGCACACCCAGCGAGGCGCTGCCGGCCAGCGAATCTTCCTTCGGCCGCTCGATCCAGGCCCAGGCCGCTCCCTACAAAGGCCGCTCCGGGTTCCGCCTGCTGCCCAACAGCAGCGAAGCCTTCATGGCCCGCGCCGAACTGATCCGCAACGCCCAGACCAGCCTCGACTTGCAGTACTACATCGTCCACGACGGCATCAGCACCCGCATGCTCGTGGATGAACTGCTCAAGGCCGCCGACCGTGGCGTGCGCGTGCGCATCCTGCTGGACGACACCACCAGCGACGGCCTGGACCAGATCATCGCCACCCTCGCCGCCCACCCGCAGATCCAGATTCGCCTGTTCAACCCGCTGCACCTGGGCCGCAGCACCGGCGTGACGCGGGCCATGGCACGGCTATTCGACCTGTCGCTGCAACACCGGCGCATGCACAACAAGCTGTGGCTGGCAGACAACAGCGTGGCCATCGTCGGCGGGCGCAACCTGGGGGATGAGTATTTCGACGCCGAGCCCAACCTCAACTTCACCGATATCGACATGCTCAGCGTGGGCCCGGTGGCCGAGCAACTGGGCCACAGTTTCGATCAGTACTGGAACAGTGCCCTGAGCAAACCCATTGGTGACTTCGTCAGCAGCGCTTCCAAAGGCGACCTGGCCAGCGCCCGCGTACGCCTGGAAGATTCCCTTGCCGAGTCTCGCCAACAAAACCATGCCCTGTACAACCGCCTGCGCACCTACAAGACCCAGCCGCGCATGGACATCTGGCGCCGTGAGCTGATCTGGGCCTGGAACCAGGCATTGTGGGATGCGCCGAGCAAGGTGCTGGCCAAGGCCCGGATGCAGTGGCGGTACTTCGAGCTTGTAGGACATTTTGCCGGTAGTGCCGTCCTGCCATTGGAAGTGGTCGGAATAGATCGACTGCGGCGCCCCGTAGAACGGGTTGATCACCTCGTCGAACAGCCCGGCGGAAAAATTCACCAGGTGCAGAAAGGTCCGTTTGCCCAGGCGCGAGTGGGGGTCGGGTGCATCGGAACGAAGCAGCAGCGCCGGGCTGTTGATGCCGCCGCCGGCCAGTACGTAGTGCTTGGCCTTGACCGTGATTTTGCGGCCGGTCGGTGCCACGCAATACTGATCCATGGCCACACATTCGAGGCTGGTGATGGTGTCGCCGCTGAACTTCAGGCGTTCGGCGCGGGCCAGGTACAGCAGCTCGCCGCCTTTCTCCAGGGTGGACGGAATGGTGGTCACCAGCATTGATTGCTTGGCGTTGACCGGGCAACCCATGCCGCAATACCCCAGGTTGAAACAGCCGCGCACATTGCGCGGGATCACGTGCCAGCTGTAGCCAAGCTTTTCGCAGCCCTTGCGGATCACGTCATTGTTGGCATTCGGCGGCATGGCCCAAGGCGCGATGCCCAGGCGTTGTTCCATTTTTTCGAACCAGGGCGCCATTTCGGCGCTGCTGTGGCCCTTGACCGCGTACTCGCTGGCCCAGTGGGCGAGGGTCGGGTCCGGGGTGCGGAAGCTGGAGGTCCAGTTGATCAGCGTGGTGCCGCCGACCGCTCGGCCCTGCAGGATGGTGATGGCGCCGTCCTTGCTCATGCGCCCGATGCCTTCCTGGTACAGGGTGGCGTAGGCCTCGTCCTCCAGCAGCTTGAAGTCGTTGCTGGTTTTCAGCGGGCCTTCTTCGATCAACAGCACCTTGTAGCCGGCGGCGCTGAGGATTTCGGCGGTGGTGCCGCCGCCGGCGCCGCTGCCGATGATCGCGACGTCGGCTTCCAGGGTCAGGTCCTGGTCGAGGGCGGCGCCATTGTGGGTCTTCCAGCCGCGGGCCATGCCATCGCGGAACAGATCAGGTACGGGCATCAGGGTCGTCTCTTGTTTTTATCGGGATGCAGATCAGATTTTCGGTGGGCCGGGGTAGCCGCAATGCGCCCAGGACTCGGGGCGGAAATACCAGGCCATGATCACCAGTTTGAGCAACGAGCCCTGGCCCATGCGCAGCAGGTTCAGGTAGCTGTTTTCCCAGCGGTGCAGGAAGTTGCGGATCTGCTCGGCGCTGGCGTTTTCCCAACTGCCCCACACGCCGGTCAGGGGCCCACGGGTGATGGCCATGCCCAAGACGTCGAACAGTTGCTGGGTCAGCTTGAACATCTCGGGCGACAGGTGTTGCAGGCTGAAGTCGAGCTTTTTCAGGGTGTCGTCGATGCCGGCCACCACTATCTCGGCGCTGGCCACGCCCTCCAGCAGCACCGGAATCACTGCCCGCAAAAACGGCAGGTCACTGCTGCGCAACATCGCAAAGCCGCTGGCCGGGGTGCTGCTGGAGCAGCCGCTGAGGCTGGCGCCCAGCCCGGCGGTGGCCAGGAAAGCACTGGCGCACAGGCCGAGTTTCAAGACGCCGCGCCGTGACAGCGCGGGTGATTCAGTCAGGCTAGGGTTCATTCTTATTGTTATCCCGGTGATGGGTTTGTTAGCGGACGAACAGCTTCTGGATCAACTTCTGGATGGATTTGCCGTAGGGCGGGTAAATCAGCTTGGCCGCGTTCAGGCGTTGCTTGATCAGCACGCCCTTGGCCTTGCTGAAGGTCAGGAAACCTTCATGACCGTGGTAATGGCCCATGCCCGACGGGCCGATGCCGCCGAAGGGCATGTCGTCCTGGGCTACGTGCAGCAACGTGTCGTTCAGGCACACGCCGCCGGAATGGGTTTCGTGCAGTACGCGGTTCTGTTCCGCCTTGTTGTAGCCGAAGTAATACAGCGCCAGTGGGCGAGGGCGCTGATTGATGTAGGCAAAGGCCTGGTCGAGGCCGCGATACGGCACGATCGGCAGCACCGGGCCGAAGATTTCGTCCTGCATCACGGTCATCTCGTCGCTGACATTCAGCAGCAGGCTGTGGGCCATGCGGCGGTCCTGGCCCTGGTCGTACAGCGGGACCAGGGTGGCACCCTTGTCGGTGGCGTCTTTCACGTAGCCGTTGAGCCGGGCCAACTGTCGTTCGTTGATGATGGCGGTGTAGTCCGGGTTGTCGGCCAGGGTCGGATAGAACCCGCGAACCGCCTTGCTGTAGGCCTCGACGAAGCCGTCTACACGGTCTTCCGGCACCAGCACGTAGTCCGGCGCCACGCAGGTTTGCCCGGCATTCAGCGCCTTGCCGAAGGCGATGCGTTCGGCGGCGTCCTTGAGCGGCACGTCGGCGGAAACAATCGCCGGTGATTTGCCGCCCAGTTCCAGGG
>NZ_JACARK010000180.1:0-15010 GCF_013386655.1 Pseudomonas sp. K5002
CAGCAGCGCCGCCGGTGGGTAGATCCCCAGCAGCATGCCGGCCGCCGTCGCAACGCCTTTGCCGCCGCGAAAGCGAAAGTACAGCGGGAACAGGTGGCCGAGCACCGCGCAGACGCCGATCCAGGCTTGCTGTTGCAGCGAGAGCCCGGCGAGATCGGCGATCAGCACCGGCAGCAGGCCCTTGCAGACGTCGCCGAACAGCGTGAGTACGGCGAGTTTCTTGCCGGCCAGGCGCAACATATTGGTGGCGCCGGCATTGCCTGAGCCACTCATTCGCGGGTCGGGATTTCCCGTCAGGCGGCTGAGCAAAATGGCGAAGGACAGCGAGCCGAGCAGGTAGGCGAGAGTCGCCAGTAACCAAAACATGCTAACTATTCCGGGCGAGGACGCCCTGATTCTAACGGGGCATCGCGCCCTTGTCGTGCAGCGGAGAAGAGTGCTTGGACAGAGTGTTTATCGAAGGCCTGGAAGTCGACACCGTGATCGGGGCCTACGACTGGGAGCGCGGTATCCGGCAATGCCTGCGTCTGGACCTGAGCTTCGCCTGGGATAACCGCCCGGCCGCTGCCGGTGATGACCTGACCCTGGCGCTGGATTACGCGAGCGTGTCCGCGCGGATCCAGGCCTTTGCCGAGCAGGCGCAATTCCAGCTGGTGGAAACCTTCGCCGAGCGCCTGGCTGAAGTGTTGATGAGTGAGTTCCAGATTCCCTGGCTGCACCTCAAACTGACCAAGCCCGGCGCCGTACCGGCCGCCAAGGGTGTGGGCGTGGAGATCGAGCGCGGATGTCGCTAACTCAGGTTTACCTTGGTCTTGGCAGTAACATCGAGCGTGAGGCCCATTTGCACGCTGGCCTTGATGCGCTGGCGGGTTTCCTGACGCAGATGCGCTGTTCGCCGGTGTTTGAAAGCCAGCCTGTGGGCATCAAGAGCGGGCCATTCTTCAATCTGGTGGTGTCGGCGTATACCGACCTGCCGTTGATGGAGCTGGACCGCCGGCTGAAATTCATCGAGGCCGACAATGGCCGCTACGCGCCGGATCGCAAAGGCTTGCCGCTGGACATCGACGTGCTGCTGTATGGCGAGCTGGTGGGTAACTTCGATGGCCTGATCCTGCCCCGGGCCGAAATCCTGAAGAACGCGTTTGTGCTGTGGCCGCTGTCGTTGATGGCGCCGCAGCGTGTGCATCCTGAGGTGGGCAAGTCATTTGCCGCGCTGTGGCAGGATGCACACATTGACCAGGTACTGGCGCCGGTCGCGTTCGAATGGCGGGATCAGCCGTTGACGCCGGACTCGCTCTTGTAGGCTTTTAGCGCCTTGAGCCGTTCGCGTTTCAGCGCTTCGCCCAGTTCGGGACCTTTGTAGCCTTGTTCCAGTAGCGGTGCGACGGCCACACCTCTGGCCGCCAGCGCCGCACCGCGCAAATAATCTGCTTGTGGATAACTTCTCTGCTCAAGGCCCTTGCGCCCGCGGGCGTCCATCTCGCAGGCCACCACAAACTCTTCAAAGCGTTGCGGGCGACGGTAAACGTCGAAGCTTTGCAGCAACTCCAGCAATGTCGAGGGCCTCAGCTCCAGTGCGCGGTGGCCGTGGGTGTGATATTCGCCCACCAGCAACGCCAACTCCTGGCAATCCCTTGGCACCTTGAAGCGTTCGTTCATCGCCTTGATCAGCTTCACGCCGCGTTGCTCATGAGCGATATGCTGCGGCAACTTATCCACAGGCGTGAGCCCCTTGCCCAGATCGTGCAGCAGGCAGGCCCAGCGGACGGTCAACGGTTGGGCATGGATGGCCGCCTGTTCCAGCACGCTCAATGTGTGCACGCCGGTATCGATTTCGGGGTGATGGGCCTCGGGTTGCGGCACGCCAAACAGTGCGTCGATTTCCGGCATCAGGGTTTTCAGGGCGCCGCAATCGCGCAGCACCTGGATAAACACCTGTGGCTGGTTTTCCATCAATGCGCGGGAAATCTCCTTCCAGCTGCGTTCGGGCGTCAAGGCTTCCAGTTCGCCCGACTCGCTGAGTTCGCGCATCAGTTCCAGGGTTTCGGGCGCTACCGTAAAGCCGAGGCCGGCATAGCGCGCGGCAAAGCGGGCAACGCGCAGGACACGCAGTGGATCTTCGGCAAACGCCGGGGAAACGTGACGCAGAATGCGTGCGTCCAGATCCTGCTGGCCGTGATAAGGGTCGGTCAGGTTGCCCGCGTCATCCTCGGCCATGGCGTTGATGGTCAGGTCGCGGCGGATCAGGTCTTCTTCCAGGGTAACGTCGGGGCTGGCGTGAAACACAAAGCCGCCATAACCCCGGCCGCTCTTGCGCTCCGTGCGGGCGAGGGCGTACTCGTCACCATTTTTCGGGTCAAGAAATACCGGGAAGTCCGAACCCACAGGCTTGTAGCCCAGGGCGAGCATTTCTTCAGTGGTAGCGCCGACTACGACACGGTCGATATCGGTAACGGGGATGCCCAGCAGGCGATCACGTACCGCACCACCGACTTTGTAGATTTGCATGAAAAAGCCTCCATTAGCGGCACAGGATAACGCCTGCGGCCCGCCAATGGAGGCTTTGCCGTTTCACAGATGTACGACTGCCAGGTCCAGGCGGCCGTAATCGTTATCGCCGTGTTCGTTGCGGGGCGGAACATGGTGGGTTTTCATCACCTGGTCGCCTTGCAGCGTCTCCAGGTGGATATCGAACCCCCACAGCCGGTGCAGGTGCTTGAGAACCTCCTCAGTGGACTCTCCCAGCGGTTTGCGGTCGTGCTGCTGGTGGCGCAGGGTCAGCGAGCGGTCGCCGCGTACGTCGATGCTGTAGATCTGCACATTGGGTTCGCGGTTGCCCAGGTTGTACTGCGCCGCGAGGGTTTCGCGGATGGTGCGGTAACCCGGCTCATCGTGGATCGCCGGCACCAGCAGGTCGTCCTTTAGGTCGTCGTCCATGATGCTGAACAGCTTGAGGTCTCGAATCACCTGGGGGGAGAGGTACTGCAGGATGAAGCTCTCATCCTTGAAGCTGCTCATGGCGAACTTGATGGTCGACAACCAATCGCTGCCGGCAATCTCCGGGAACCAGCGGCGGTCTTCTTCGGTGGGGTGCTCGCACATGCGCCGGATATCGCGGTACATCGCAAAGCCCAATGCATACGGGTTGATACCGCTGTAGTAGGGGCTGTCGAAGCCCGGCTGGAAGACCACGCTGGTGTGGGACGTCAGGAACTCCATCATGAAACCGTCGGTGACCAGGCCTTCGTCATACAGGTCGTTCATCAGGGTGTAGTGCCAGAACGTGGCCCAGCCTTCGTTCATCACCTGGGTCTGGCGTTGTGGGTAGAAATACTGGGCGATCTTGCGCACGATCCGCACGATTTCCCGCTGCCAGGGCTCCAGCAATGGCGCGTGCTTTTCGATGAAATACAGGATGTTTTCCTGAGGTTCGGCGGGGAAGCGCGCATTGTCCTTGTCGTTGTTCTTGCCGGCGCGTTTGGGAATGGTGCGCCACAGGTCGTTGATCTGCTTTTGCAGATGCTCTTCACGGTCCTTCTGGCGCAGCCGTTCTTCTTCGGCGGAAATCGGATACGGGCGTTTGTAGCGGTCGACGCCGTAGTTCATCAGGGCATGGCAGGAGTCCAGCAGGTCTTCCACTGCGTCGATGCCGTGGCGCTCCTCGCACTGCATGATGTACTGCTTGGCGAATACCAGGTAATCGATGATCGAGCTGGCATCGGTCCAGGTGCGGAACAGGTAGTTACCCTTGAAGAAGCTGTTATGCCCGTAGCACGCGTGGGCCACCACCAGCGCCTGCATGCAGATGGTGTTTTCTTCCATCAGGTAGGCGATGCACGGGTCGGAGTTGATGACGATTTCGTAGGCCAGGCCCATCTGGCCGCGGGTGTAGGACTTTTCAGTGCTGAGGAAGTGTTTGCCGTAGGACCAGTGGTGATAGCCCAGGGGCATGCCCACGGACGCATAGGCATCCATCATCTGTTCGGCGGTGATCACTTCGATCTGGTTGGGGTAGGTATCCAGGGCATAACCCGCCGCGATGCGGCTGATTTCCCGGTCATAGGCCTGGATCAGTTCGAAGGTCCATTCGGACCCCGTGGATATGGGTTGGCGCTTATGCTCTTTGGCGGTCATGTCACTAACCTGCGCTGGAAGAGTTCACGGAAGACCGGATAGATATCGCCGGCCGAGACCAATTGTTGCTGGGCGAAGGTGTCAGCGAAGGCTTCGCTGATGCGCTCGTATTCGAACCACAGGGCCTGATGCTCGCGCGGGGTGATTTCGACGTAGGTGTAGTACTGCACGAACGGCATGATCTGGTTGATCAGGATGTCGCGGCAGATCGGCGAGTCGTCGTTCCAGTTGTCGCCGTCGGAAGCCTGGGCGGCGTAGATGTTCCACTCGTTGGCCGGATAGCGTTCGGCCATGATTTCCTGCATCAGCTTCAAGGCGCTGGAGACGATGGTGCCGCCGGTTTCCCGCGAGTAGAAGAATTCCTCCTCGTCGACTTCCCTGGCGCTGGTGTGATGGCGGATGAACACCACATCGATCTTGTCGTAGTTACGCTTGAGAAACAGGTACAGCAGGATGAAGAAGCGCTTGGCGATGTCCTTGGTCGCCTGGGTCATGGAGCCGGACACGTCCATCAGGCAGAACATCACCGCCTTGGAACTGGGATTGGGTTGCTTGACCAGCAGGTTGTACTTCAGGTCGAAGGTGTCGAGAAACGGCACGCGATGGATTCGCGCGCTGAGTTTGGCGATTTCGGCTTCAATTTCCTGGATATCGCCGAAGTTGTCCGGCTCTTCGCGTTTCAGGCGTTCCAGTTCCGCCTTGGCATCCCGCAGTTTTGCCCGGCTGCTGCCAGACAAGGCGATACGTCGCGCATGGGCCGAGCGCAGGGTGCGGATGATGTTGATCCGTGACGGGTTGCCTTCGTTGCTGATCCCGGCACGCACGGTCTTGAAGGTGTCGGTACCGGTCAGGTTGCGTTTGACCAGGTTGGGCAGTTCCAGGTCTTCGAACATGAACTCCAGGAACTCTTCCTGGGTGATCTGGAACACGAACTCATCCATGCCTTCGCCGGAGTTACCGGCCTTGCCCGGGCCTTTGCCGCCCGCGCCGCCCTGGGGCCGCTGGATATGTTCGCCGCTGGTGAATTCCTTGTTGCCGGGATGCACGACGGTCTGTTTGCCGCCCCGGCCGTGGTGCAGCACCGGTTCATCGATGTCGCGTCCGGGGATGCTGATCTGTTCGCCATGCTCCATATCGGTGATGGAACGGCGGCTGACGGCCTCTTCGACGGCCTTTTTGATGTGGTCACGGTAACGCCGCAGGAACCGCTGGCGGTTTACCGTGCTCTTGTTCTTGCCATTGAGACGTCGGTCGATCACATAGCTCATGCAGGAGCCCTCCGGGCAGCTTCAAGTTACAAGCTTCAAGCGGCAAGCTGGAAGCTTAAAGACAAGCGGTCGATTGCCAGGCTGTCCGGCGCACCGGGAGCCTGGCATTGCACGCTTGTCGCTGCCTTACTGCGATTTGCGGACCCGCAGGTACCACTCGGAGAGCAGTCGTACCTGTTTGTCGGTGTAGCCACGCTCGACCATGCGAGTGACGAAGTCGTTGTGTTTTTGCTGATCCTCCTTGCTGGCCTTGGCGTTGAAGCTGATGACCGGCAGCAGATCCTCGGTGTTGGAGAACATTTTCTTCTCGATGACCACCCGCAGCTTCTCGTAGCTGAGCCAGGTTGGGTTCTTGCCGTTGTTGTTGGCCCGGGCGCGCAGCACGAAGTTGACGATTTCGTTGCGGAAATCCTTCGGATTGCTGATGCCGGCGGGTTTTTCGATCTTTTCCAGTTCCTCGTTGAGGGCTACGCGGTTGAGAATCTCGCCGGTTTCCGGGTCGCGGTATTCCTGGTCCTGGATCCAGAAGTCTGCGTACAGCACATAGCGGTCGAAGATGTTCTGGCCGTATTCGCTGTAGGACTCCAGGTACGCGGTCTGGATTTCCTTGCCGATGAACTCGATGTAGCGCGGTGCCAGGTATTCCTTGAGGAAGCGCAGATAGCGCTCGCGGGTTTCAGCCTGGAACTGTTCCTGTTCGATCTGCTGTTCCAGCACGTAGAGCAGGTGCACCGGGTTGGCGGCGATTTCGTGCGGGTCGAAGTTGAAGACCTTTGACAGGATCTTGAACGCAAAACGTGTCGACAGGCCGTTCATGCCCTCATCCACGCCGGCGGTGTCGCGGTATTCCTGGATCGACTTGGCCTTCGGATCGGTGTCCTTGAGGTTTTCGCCGTCATACACGCGCATCTTCGAGTAGATGTTGGAGTTTTCCGGCTCCTTGAGGCGCGACAACACGGTGAACTGGGCCAGCATCTTCAGGGTGTCAGGCGCGCAATGGGCCTTGGCCAGGGAGCTGTTGAACAGCAGCTTGTCGTAAATCTTGATTTCATCGCTGACCCGCAGGCAGTAAGGCACCTTGACGATGTAGATCCGGTCGATGAAGGCTTCGTTGTTCTTGTTGTTGCGGAAGGTGTGCCATTCCGATTCGTTGGAGTGGGCCAGCAGGATCCCGGTGAATGGAATCGCCCCCAGGCCTTCGGTGCTGTTGTAGTTACCTTCCTGTGTCGCGGTGAGCAGTGGGTGCAGCACCTTGATCGGTGCCTTGAACATCTCCACGAACTCCATCAGACCCTGGTTGGCCCGGCACAGTGCGCCCGAGTAGCTGTAGGCATCGGCGTCGTTCTGCGGGAATTCTTCGAGTTTGCGGATATCGACCTTGCCCACCAGTGCCGAGATGTCCTGGTTGTTCTCGTCACCCGGTTCGGTCTTGGCCACGGCAATCTGGTTGAGGATCGAGGGATAGAGCTTCACCACCCGGAACTGGCTGATGTCGCCGCCGAACTCGGCCAGGCGCTTGGTCGCCCAGGGCGACATGATGGTATTGAGATAGCGCCGTGGAATGCCGAAGTCTTCTTCGAGGATCGCGCCATCTTCCGTGGCGTTGAACAGCCCCAGGGGCGACTCGAACACCGGTGAGCCCTTGATGGCGTAGAACGGCACCTTCTCGATCAGTTGTTTGAGTTTTTCGGCCAGGGACGACTTGCCGCCGCCGACGGGGCCGAGCAGGTAGAGGATCTGTTTCTTCTCTTCCAGGCCTTGGGCGGCATGGCGGAAATACGAGACGATCTGGTCAATGCATTCTTCCATACCGTGGAAGTCTTCAAAGGCCGGGTAGCGACGGATCACCTTGTTCGAGAAAATCCGCGACAAGCGCGAATTGGCTGCGGTGTCCACCAGCTCCGGCTCGCCGATCGCCAACAGCAGGCGTTCAGCGGCAGACGCGTAGGCGCTGCGGTCCTTTTTGCACAGTTCGAGATACTCCTGAAGCGAGAGCTCTTCCTGGCGGGTGGACTCGAAGCGTTGTTGGAAGTGGCTAAAAATACTCATGACGTCGTCACCTCGCTCGATACGTGGAGCCGACGCCGGATCAATCAGTCGATGCTGGCAGCCATTGGTGGACACCAATGGCCGTTTTCCCCCCAGAACACCCTGAAACGCTACCGATGACCCGCACGCCGGTGTACCGGCTCTCCCCTGTTTTGGATGGCCTGCGCTTAAGGATAGTTCGGAATCCGGGAGGTCAAGGCGCGATACGAAATTAGTTTGGCCGCGCCGTTCGTCAGAAACGGCGCGAGGCCAAGCGTCACGCGGGGTAGCGGGGTTTGAAAAAAATTATTGCGCGTCGCCTGCGGCAATTTCTGCAGGATAGGTCGCACGCCATAGCTCAAAGCCACCGTCGAGGCTATAGACGTCGGAGAAGCCCTGGCTCACCAGGTAGGCGGCGGCGCTTTGGCTGGAGTTGCCGTGGTAGCACGCGACGATGACCGGCGCGTCGAGGTCGGCGGCGCGGATGAAGTCGGCGATGTTGTGGTTGTCCAGGTGCTGGGCACCACTGATGTGGGCGGCGTTGTAGGTCGGCTGGTCGCGGATGTCGACAACCACCGCGCCTTGCTCGCGCAGGGCCTGGGCTTGCTCGGGAGGGATACGTTTGAATTCAGTCATGGCGGGCTCCTTTGGCCTGTATGAAAGCGCGGCTCAGCGCTTTGCCGCGGCCTGCAGTTGTTCGGGAACGGGGGAGTCGCACTGGCAGCTCGAGCGCTCGCCGGTGTCGATGTTCATCAGGGTCATGGCGCCGCCCCATACGCAGCCGGTGTCGAGGGCGAACACGCCAGGTTCATCACACTTGCCTTCCAGGGCTGCCCAGTGGCCGAAGATGATCTTCGTATCACGGGTCTTGCGCTCCTTGTGAGCGAACCAGGGCTTGTAGCCGGGGAGGGCGGTGTCGGCGCCTTCCTTGCTCTTGAGGTCCAGCTTGCCTTCGGCGGTGCAGAAACGCATGCGGGTGAAGTAGTTGGTGATCACCCTCAGTCGCGCGACGCCGGTCAGTTCGTTGTCCCACTTAACGGGTTCGTTGCCGTACATGCCATCCAGGTAAGCGGTGTACAAGTTGTCATCGGCCAGGGCTGCTTCGACTTCACTCGCGCACTTGAGGGCTTTCTTCAGCGTCCACTGGGGTGGAATGCCGGCATGCACCAAGGCGGTGTCGCGGCTCTCGTCGTAGTGCATGAGTTTTTGCCGGCGCAGCCAGTCAAGCAGCTCGGTGCGATCCGGCGCTTCGAGGATTTCCCGCAGAGTATCGCCCTTTTTCAGGCGCTCGATGTTATTGCCGGCGGCCAGCAAGTGCAGGTCATGGTTGCCCAGTACGCACACCAGGGAGTCGCGCATGCCATAAAGGAAGCGCAGGGTTTCCAGGGATTGCGGGCCACGGTTGACCAGGTCGCCCACCAGCCACAGGCGATCCTTGGCCGGGTCAAAGGCCACACGCTCGAGCAGGCACTTGAGCGGTTCCAGGCAGCCTTGCAGGTCGCCGACGGCATACGTCGCCATCAGTGCAGGGCTCCAGGCACCGCGAGGCGGAACGGGGCGATGATGGCGTCGAAGTGTTTGCCGTCGTCGGCGAGCATCTGGTAGCTGCCTTGCATGTTGCCGACACGGGAGGTCATGACAGTGCCGCTGCTGTAGGTGTGGCTCTTGCCTGGGGCGATCAGCGGTTGTTGGCCGACCACGCCGGCGCCGCGTACTTCCTCGACCTGGCCGTCACCGTCGGTGATGACCCAGTGGCGCGACAGCAGCTTGGCAGGCAGCTCGCCGTTGTTTTGCACGGTAATGGTGTAGGCGAACGCAAAGCGGTTCTGCTCGGGTTGCGATTGTTCCGCCAGAAAGCGGGTGACGACGCTGACGTCGATCTGATAACGAGGATCGGACATGCAAGAGGCCTTAAAAGCAAAAGCGGGGGAACAGCGGATGCCGGTCAGTCTAGGCCCGTAGGCGCTGGCTTGCCAGCGATGGCGATCGTGAGTGCGCCATCGCCGGCAAGCCGGCTCCTACTATTTATTCAGCCACTGGCGCAGGCTGAATGGCGAGCTGGTCAGCCAGGCGCACGAAGGCGGCCAGGTCCAGCTGCTCGGGGCGCAGGCTGCCGTCGACGCCGGCGGCCTCGATTTCAGCGTTGCTGAGCAAGGCCTTCAGCGTATTGCGCAAGGTCTTGCGGCGCTGGTTGAAGGCTTCGCGCACCACGCGCTCCAGCAACTTGTGATCTTTGGCCGGGTGTGGCAACACCGCGTGAGGCACCAGGCGCACGATGGCGGAGTCGACTTTCGGCGGGGGGTTGAACGCGCCAGGTCCGACGTTGAACAGGTGCTCTACGCGGCAATGGTACTGAACCATGATCGACAGGCGACCCCAGTCACCGCCTCCAGGACCCGCTGCCAGGCGCTCGACCACTTCCTTTTGCAGCATGAAGTGCATGTCGCGGATGATGCCGGCGTTGTTCAGCAGGTGAAAAATCAGCGGGGTGGAGATGTTGTACGGCAGGTTGCCGACCACTCGCAGGCTGTTGGGCGCTGCATTGAGGCTGGTGAAGTCGAACTTCAGCGCATCACCCTGGTGCAGGTTGAAATTGGGCATGCCGGCGAACTGCTGGTTGAGGATCGGGATCAGGTCCTTGTCCAACTCAACCACGTCCAGCTGGCCGCCGCTTTTCAGCAGGCCTTGGGTCAGGGCGCCCTGGCCCGGGCCGATTTCCAGCAGGCGGTCTTCGGGCTTGGCATGGATGGAACGCAGGATGCGATCGATCACGCCAGCGTCGTGCAGGAAGTTTTGCCCGAAACGCTTGCGCGCCCGGTGTTGGTAATGCTCGGTCATATACGGGTCTCGGCCATCTGATAGGCGGTTTCCAGGGCCACGTGCAGGCTGCCGGTATCGATCTTGCCGCTGCCTGCGAGGTCCAGGGCGGTGCCATGGTCGACGGAGGTGCGGATGATCGGCAGGCCCAGTGTCACGTTGACCGCGGCGCCGAAGCCTTTGTACTTCAGCACGGGCAGGCCCTGGTCATGGTACATCGCCAGCACTGCGTCGCAGTGCTCCAGATATTTGGGGGTAAACAGAGTGTCGGCAGGCAATGGGCCGCGCAGGTCCATGCCTTCAAGGCGCAGACGCTCCAGGGTTGGTTCGATGATGTCGATTTCTTCATGGCCCAGGTGACCACCTTCACCGGCGTGGGGGTTGAGCCCACAGACCAGGATGCGTGGTTGGGCGATGCCGAATTTCTGTTGCAGGTCGGCGTGCAGGATGCGTGTCACACGCTCCAGTCGCTCGGGGGTAATGGCGTCGGCAATCTCGCGCAGGGGCAAGTGAGTGGTCACCAGCGCCACCCGCAGGTCGCCCGTTGCCAGCATCATCACCACTTGTTCGGTATGGGTCAGCTCAGCGAGGAATTCGGTATGACCGGAAAAGGCGATGCCTGATTCGTTGATCACACCCTTGTGTACCGGGGCGGTGATCATCCCGGCAAAATCCCCGTCGATGCAGCCCTGGCCGGCACGGGTCAGGGTTTCCAGGACGAAGGCAGCGTTGGCCTTGTCCAGTTGCCCGGCCACGACCTTGGTCGCCAGCGGGGTATCCCATACGTACAGGCTGTTGGCCGGTGCCGGCAGATCAGGCCAGTTGCCCGGGCCCACCGGCAGCAGATCGACAACCACACCCAGCTGCGCGGCCCGCTCAATGAGCAGGTCGCGGCTGGTAATGGCAATCAGGGGGTGTGGCTGGGGGTGCGAGGCGAGCAGCAGGCACAGGTCAGGACCAATGCCGGCCGGCTCGCCGGGTGTCAGTGCGAAACGCTTGGGTGTCACTGGGCTGCCTGGTCGGTGCCTGTTTGGTCGGCACCAGGAAGCTTGTTCTCTACGTAGGCTTCGTCACGGATCTGACGCAACCAGGTTTGCAGCTCTTCGTCGTATTTGCGGTTACGCAGTACGGTCAGGGCTTGCTGCTCGCGGGCCTGGGTGGTGTTGTCAGTGGCGCGACGGCCAAGGACTTCCAGCACATGCCAGCCGTATTGGGTCTTGAACGGCTTGGACAGAACGCCTTGCGGGGTCTTGGCCATGACGTCCTGGAACTCTGGAACCAGTGCCTTCGGATCGATCCAGTTCAGATCGCCGCCGTTAAGCGCCGAACCCGGGTCTTCGGAGTAGCTCTTCGCCAGTTCGCCGAAGTCTTCGCCCGCTTCGATGCGGTCATAGAGCTTCTGGGCCAGTTCCTTGGTTTGGGCTTCGGTACGGATCTCGCTTGGCTTGACCAGGATGTGACGAACGTGAACTTCGTCCTTCATCTGGGCTTCTTCGCCACCGCGCTTGCCGAGCAACTTGAGGATGATGAAACCGCCAGGCGTACGGGCAGGCTGGGTGATGCCACCGACTTCCATGGCACTCAGCTCGCGGTCGAACGGTGGTGGCAGTTGCGCGGCTTTACGCCAGCCCATGTCACCGCCTTCGAGGGCGTTGTCGCTGCCGGACTGGGCAATGGCCATCTGGGCAAAGTCGGCACCTTGCTTGAGACGGTCATAGATAGCCTGGGTTTTCGCTGCGGCAGCATTGAGCTGTTCAGCGTTGGCGCTGTCTGGCGTAGGCACCAGGATGTTGGCCAGGTGCAGTTCTTCGGAAAGCTGCATCTTGCCAAGGTCGGAGGCGAGGAAGTTCTTCACTTCCTGCTCGGACACCTGAATCCGTTCGGCCACGCGACGCTGACGTACACGGCTGATGATCATTTCCCGGCGAATCTGGTCACGGGCGTCCTCATAGGACAGGCCGTCGTGAGCCAGGGCTGCGCGGAACTGATCAACACTCATGTTGTTGCGCTGGGCGATGGTGCCGACAGCCTGGTTCAATTCTTCGTCGCTGATACGGATACCGGAGCGATCGCCGATCTGCAGTTGCAGGTTTTCAACGATCAGGCGTTCAAGCACCTGCTGGTCCAGCACGCTGGTCGGCGGTACGCCGCCGCCACGCTTGGCGATGGTTTGCTGAACTTCCTTGACCCGTTGGTCCAGTTGGCTCTGCATGATCACGTCGTTATCGACGATGGCCACTACCTTGTCCAGCGGTTGAACCGCAGCGTGAGCTGCGGCGGTACCCAGGAACAGCGCGCCCAGCATCAGCGGGCGCAGACAATCAGAAAGCTTGGTCTTCACGTTCACGATAACCTTCAATGCCTTTGTCGAGGAAGCTCTCTACCTTGGCGCCGGTCAGGCCGCCGAGTCCTTTAAGGACGATCTGGAAGAAGAGCCCGTGGTCACCCTTTTCGTTCAGCGGGGCGATCTGGCTGTATTCGTCGTTGGAAACCCAGTAACGGTTGATGACGCGCAGTTTCCAGCAGCAGTTGTCGTACTCGAAACCACCGAAGGCTTCCAGGGTACGGTTGCGGGCATAGTCATACTGCCAGCGGGTGATCAGGTTCCACTGCGGAACGATCGGCCACATCATCGAGAAGTCGTGTTGCTGGATTTTGTAGTAATCCTTCACGAAGTTGTCGGTGCCCGGAGTGCCGTAGTCACCACCAAACTGCCATTTGCCGGTCAGCTGGTTGTACACCACCTGGTCGTTGCGATAGCGGTAGCCGACGTTGATAACCTTGTTCGGGTTGTCTTCCGGCTGATAGTGGAACATCGCGCTGCCGGAGCGTGGGCTGTGGCTTTCCGGGTCCCAGTTGTAATCGGCAGTGGCGCGCCAGTCACGGTTGAAGCGGAACTCGTAGTCCAGGGCGATTGGCGAAACATCAGACTGTGCGTCCGCACGGTCCGAGGCCAGGATGCCCGGCAGTTGAACTTCGCGGTTCTTGAAGTACACGGCCTCGCCGATGCTGACGCGTTGGCGTTCGAAGCCGTTTTCTTCGATCCAGCGGCTGGTCACGCCCAGGGACAGTTTGTTCTCGTCGCCGATGCGGTCAGTACCGCTGAAGCGGTTGTCACGGAACAGCGACGCGTAGCTGAACGAGTACTCACCGCTGTCGAATACCGGGATATCGCCCTGGTCCTTGTTCGGTACATACAGGTAGTACGCACGAGGCTCCAGAGTTTGACGGTAGTCTTTGCCGAACAAGTTGGTGTTGCGGTCGAAGTACAGGCCGCTGTCGATGCTGGCAATCGGAATTGCACGGTCTTGCGAGCTTTTGAAGGTGCCGCCAGCATAAGGGTTGGCTGCAGTTGACTCGGCTTGCGCTGCGATAATCTGGTTCTTGCCGATGCTGTCCAAATCAAGATCGTACTTGGTATAGACGTACTTCAACTTTGGCGTAATAAAACCGTAGGTCCAGTTCATCGGGTAGTCGACTGCCGGCGCAACGTTCAGGCGAGTACCGTTTGCACGGGTCAGGCCGGTTACGTAGGTGTCGAGCCGCGGCGATACGAGCCCGTTTTCATCCGTGAAGCTTCCGTTCTCCAAGTCCCGATCAAAGCGTACGGCTTCGGTCTCGTAGGTGAAGTTCACCCCGCCTGGATGGTACGGCAGCGTGCCGTTGAAGGTGATCTGTGGCAAGCGGTCATACGGCGTGATCTGGGAGATCGTTGCCAGCTGGTACGCCTGCAGGTTCAGCTTCGCCTGGAAGGTATCACCGCGATAGGTCACCGAACCTTGCTGGTTCACGTAGTCCTGGCTCTTGATCCCTTCCTGATAGGACTTCAGATCCTGGAAGTAATAAGGGTCGCTGATGTTGGTGTAGTCGACCTGGGTCAGTACACGCGAGTCCAGCCCGCCCTTGTGCTGCCAGTTGATCATGTAGCGATCTTTTTCGTAGTCGGTCTGGCCTTTACGCTCGCTGCTGTCGTCGTTCAGGTACGCGCCGCCGAACTGGCCTTCGCTGGACTTGGTGAGGTAGCGGAATTCGCCTTCCATCAACAGGCCGCGCTTGGTCATGTATTGCGGGTACAACGTGGCGTCGTAGTTTGGCGCCAGGTTGAAGTAGTACGGCGTAACCAACGTGAAGCCGGTCTCGCCACCGGTGCTGAAGCTCGGCGGCAGGAAGCCGGATTGACGACGGTTGTCGATCGGGAAATAGATATACGGGGTGTAAAGGATCGGAATGTCCTTGACCCGCAACGTCACGTTGGTCGCGGTACCGAAACCGGTGGCCGGGTTGAGCGTGATGTTGTTGCCCTTGAGCTGCCAGGCGTTGCTGTTCGGCTCGCAGGTGGTGTACGTACCGTCCTTGAGACGGATGATCGCGTTCTCGGCACGCTTGGCGTACAGGGCGTTACCGCGGATGCGCGATTTGTGCATCACGTATTCGGCGTTGTCGACCTTGGCGGCGCCGGTGTCCAGCTGGACTTCAGCGTGGTCGCCCACCAGCAGGGCACCGTTGTCGCGCAGACGGACGTTGCCGTTCAGCTCGCCACGGTTCTCGGCCTGGTACAGGTTGGCCTCGTCGGCCTCGACCTGCATGCTGCCCTGGCGCATGACGACGTCACCGGCCAGGGAAGCAACTTGTTGTTCCTGCTCGTAACGAGAGACCTTGGCGCCGATGAAGGTCGGCGCGTCGCTCTTGTTCGTCTTGTCGTTCATGCCAGGACGGATCGGCTCGATGTACGCGCCGGAGCAGTACGGGCCGGTTTCGGCCAG
>NZ_JACARK010001724.1:0-505 GCF_013386655.1 Pseudomonas sp. K5002
TTTCCCGTGTTGGGGCTTGATGGCCGCCTACGTCGGTGCCCGGCTCAGCCCGGTGCACAGCCTGCAAGTGGTGAGCCTGAGCATGGTCAGCTACGGCCTGGCCAGTGCCACCGGCAATGCCCTGTGCGGCTGGCTGCTGCAACTCACTGGCGAATTTGCGGTGGTGCACGGCTGGATCGCGGCCTGGGTGTTGGCCAGCCTGTTATTGCTCAAGCGCATGGCCCAGCGACACACCCGCGAAGCGCTGGCCGCCCAGATGCCCTGAGTGGCCCAGTTGCCGACGCAGAATCTCCACCAGGGCATCCACTTCCGGCACCTGGCAACCGGCTGAACGCCAGAACATCAGGCGTGCCGGCGCAATCGGCGGGAAGCCCTGGCGCTCGTCCAGAATCTGCCAGTCGGGTGGCACCAGGCGCCGCGCCATCACGCCCACCGACAAGCCCTGCTCGATCGCAATCGCAATGCCGCGCGGGCTTTGGCTGGTGTAAACCACCTGCCACGAGCG
>NZ_JACARK010001725.1:0-315 GCF_013386655.1 Pseudomonas sp. K5002
AAAAAAAAACCAAAAAAAACCCCCCAAGTTAAACACCAAAAACAAAACAAAAAACAAAAAATATTCGAAAAAATATTAAAAAAAAACAAAAGCCAAACCCCCGCCCAAACCCAAACCCAAAAAAACAAAAAAACAATAAAAAAAAAAAAAAAAAAAAAAAAAAAAAAAAAAAAAAAAAAAAAAAAAAAAAAAAAAACAAAAAAAAAAACAAAAAAAAAAAAAAAAACAGGTTGCCACCAACCCAAAGACCGAAAAAGAAAAAACCCAATTTAAAAAAAAAAAACCCAAAAAAAACAAAAAAAAAAAAAAAAAACC
>NZ_JACARK010001726.1:0-609 GCF_013386655.1 Pseudomonas sp. K5002
AACGCGAGCCAGCGACCGTACTGATTGACTTGCACCACCCAACCGCCGCCCACCGCCGCGAGCGAGGCGACCAGGGCGAAGGTCATCGCCATCCCCAGCAGCAGCGGCAAGCCACTGCGCAAAAACGGCTGCCCGGTGCGAGCGAAGACAAAAGGCAGAACCGGCAGGATGCAGGGACTGACAATCGTCAGCACGCCGCCCAGATATGCGAGAACCAAAAGCCACATGGGGTAGACCCTTATAGGAAGACATTGAATTAAGTCGCGGTGAACGTCATGGCTGCGCCGTTCATGCAGTAGCGCAGGCCGGTGGGTGCCGGGCCGTCATCGAACACGTGGCCCTGATGACCGCCGCAGCGGCGGCAGTGGATTTCCTTGCGTACCACGCCGAAGGAGGTGTCGACGTGGCTGGCCACGGCGTTTTCCAGGGGTTGCCAGAAGCTGGGCCAGCCGGTGTGGCTTTCGAATTTGGTGGCTGAGGCGTACAGGGGCAAAGCGCAACCGGCGCAGGCGAAGGTGCCGTTGCGGTGTTCACTGTTGAGGGCGCTGCTGTAGGGGCGTTCGGTGCCCTCCTCCCGCAGGATCGCGTACTGCTCGGCGGTCAGCAGGG
>NZ_JACARK010001727.1:0-351 GCF_013386655.1 Pseudomonas sp. K5002
CGAGGCCAGCCTGGTGCTGATGCCCCTCGGTACCGCCAACGATTTTGCCCGCGCCGCCGGTGTGCCGCTGGAGCCCGAGCAGGCCCTGGACCTGCTGGATTTACCGGCCCGTGCCATCGACCTGGGCGAAGTAGGCGGGCAGATCTTCCTGAATATGGCCACTGGTGGTTTTGGCAGCCAGGTCACCGCCAACACCTCCGAAGACTTGAAGAAAGTCCTCGGTGGCGCGGCGTATCTGTTTACCGGCCTGTCACGCTTCAGCGAGTTGCGCGCGGCCTACGGTGAATTGCAGGGCCCTGACTTTCACTGGCGCGGCGAGCTGCTGGCCCTGGGCATCGGCAACGGGCGCCA
>NZ_JACARK010001728.1:0-471 GCF_013386655.1 Pseudomonas sp. K5002
CATCGAGCGAGTTGCGCCTGATCCTGCTGCTGCGGGAACAACGCCACCAGCGCACGCTCCGGCGTGGCGATGAGTGCATCCAGCAGCGCACACCATTGCGCGCTCCAGCGCTGCATCGTGGCGGCATCGAACAGTGCCGCCTGGTATTCCAGCGCCAGGGTCATGTCGCTGCCGTCGTCGTGGACTTCCCAACTTTGTTCGAACTTGGCGTCGATGGCGGGCAGAGTCTGTTCTGTGAGTTCAAGGCCCGGCCATTGGCGGCTGTCCATGCGGCCGTGGTTGAGGGAGAACAGCACCTGGAACAACGGCGTGCGGTTCAGGTCACGGCGCTGGGTCACGGCGCCGACCAAGGTGGCGAACGGCAGGTCGGCGTGGGCCTGGGCGGCGCGCAGGTCGGTCTCCAGCGCCGTCAGCAAGGCAGACGCTGGCGCCTGTTGATCGACCTCGCTGCGAATCACCAAGGTATTGACC
>NZ_JACARK010001729.1:0-439 GCF_013386655.1 Pseudomonas sp. K5002
CCCTGCCGGCGGCCCGCGAGCTGGCGCGCTACGGGATTCGGGTGATGACCATCGCCCCCGGTATTTTCGAAACTCCGATGATGGCGGGCATGACGCCGCAAGTGCGCGAATCCCTCGCCGCCGGCGTGCCATTCCCGTCGCGCCTGGGCAAACCGGGCGAGTACGCCGCGCTGGTGCGGCATATCATTGAAAACAGCATGCTCAACGGCGAGGTGATCCGTCTCGACGGGGCCTTGCGCATGGCAGCCAAATAAGGAGATTTTTCATGACTGATCCAATCGTTATTGTCAGCGCGGTACGCACCCCGATGGGCGGGTTCCAGGGCGATCTCAAAGGCCTCACCGCTCCGCAACTGGGCGCTGCGGCGATTCGTGCAGCGGTCGAACGCGCCGGTATCGCTTCCGATGCCGTGGATGAAGTGCTGTTCGGTTGCGTGCTG
>NZ_JACARK010001730.1:0-408 GCF_013386655.1 Pseudomonas sp. K5002
GGCGCGCACGCCGGATGGCCGCTGGTGGGTCACCGCCGACCGTACCCAGGCCCCGTCCGGCGCCGGCTACGCCCTGGAAAACCGCACCATCGTGTCCCGCGCCTTCCCGGACCTGTACCGCGACTTGCAGGTGCAGCACCTCACCGGGTTCTTCCGCACCTTGCAGGAAACCCTGGCCCGCCAGGCGCCGAGCGACGACCAGCCACCGCTGATCGTGCTGCTGACCCCGGGCCGTTTCAACGAAAGCTATTTCGAGCATCTGTACCTCGCCCGCCAGCTTGGCTACCCGCTGGTGGAAGGCGGCGACCTGACCGTGCGCGACGCCACGGTGTACCTCAAGACCCTCAGCGGCCTGCGCCGGGTGCACGCGATCATGCGCCGCCTGGACGACGATTTCTGCGACCCGCT
>NZ_JACARK010001731.1:0-302 GCF_013386655.1 Pseudomonas sp. K5002
CGAGACTATGATCGGGCAGCAGCGGATCATGCCAGCCCAGAATCATGAAACTTAACGCACTGGCCAGGGCGATCGGCAAGCCGCAGGCCGACGAAGTGGCCACTGCCTGCTGCATCGGCACGCTGCGCCAGGTCAGGAACGGCACGGTCAACGAACCGCCGCCGGTGCCGAAAATCGCCGACGACCAGCCGATCACGCCGCCCGCCAGGGTCAGGCCGAGCTTGCCCGGCACCTGGCGGCTGGCCTTGGGCTTGAGCTCCAGGGTCATCTGCACGGCGATCACCAGGGCGAACACACCGATG
>NZ_JACARK010000181.1:0-5919 GCF_013386655.1 Pseudomonas sp. K5002
CGGTGCAGGGCTGGCCGGTGATCGTGCAGGCCGGCGCCTCGGAGCCCGGCCGGCAATTGGCGGCAGAAACCGCCGAGGTGATCTTCGTGGCGCCCGGCACGCTCGAGGAAGGGCGTAAATTCTATGCCGATATCAAGCGCCGGATGCTGGCGGTGGGGCGGCATCCCGACCATCTGAAGATCTTGCCCGGGGCGTTTGTGGTGGTCGGCGATACGCTGGAAGATGCGCGGCGGATTCGTGCGCATCTCGACAGCCTGGTGCATTACGAAAGTGCGATTGCCTCGCTGTCGATCGCGCTGGGTACCGACGCGACGAAGTTTGATCCCGACCAATACCTCCCGGCGATTCCCCAAACCAACGCCAGCCAGAGCTCCCGCGAACGGGTACTGGCGCTGGCTGATCGCGAACAGTTGACGGTGCGCCAATTGGCCCAGCGTCTTGGCGGTTATGCAGGTCTCTCGTTTGTCGGCACCGCCCACAGTATTGCCGACGAGATGCAGCAGTGGCTGGAAGAAGAGGGCAGCGATGGCTTCAACATCATGTTCCCGTGGCTGCCGGGCGGGCTCGATGACTTTGTGGCCAGGGTGGTGCCCGAGTTGCAGGGGCGCGGGATCTTCCGGCGCGAGTACGAAGGCTCTACCCTGCGGGAAAACCTCGGACTGCCGCGTCCGGCGAACCGCTTCTTCGCCGAATGAGCGGGTATTTCTACCGTGGTTAGATCGTTTATTTCCTTCTGATTGGGGGCCATTCCCCAATCGCATATCCATCGCGCCGGTTTGGCCCTGATAGCGGAGCCGGCCGGCGTGATCACGCCAAAGCATCTGTCATCGCGGAATTATCCGCTGCCGCGCCCCGGGAAATCCCCATGCAGCGTCTATTCCTGCTGCTGGGCCAGCGTCTTGCGCCGTTGTGCGGCCTCTCTAGAATCGGCCCCAGAACTTACTCATTTCCTGTCGATTACGGAGTTTCGAAGATGATGAACGCCATGCAGATGCCAATGAACAACGCGATGCCGATGATGCCGATGATGGGCATGCCGATGATGATGGCAACCATGACCTGCAAGATGACCGACGAGGCCATGATGTGCACCATGAAGCCGGCCGCGGGCATGGACATGGCGATGTTCAAGAATAACGCCGAAATGATGGCGATGATGATGAACTGCGGCATGCCGATGATGATGCAGTGCGCCAACATGTCGATGATGTGCATGTCTGAAGACGGCATGGCGATGATGAACAGCATGTCGACCATGAACATGCCGATGATGATGCCGATGGGCATGCCTATGCCGATGATGAAGTGCGTCATGGAATGCAAGATGGAAGCCGACTGCATGACCTGCAAGATGATGCCAATGCCTGGCATGAGCATGGACATGATGAACAACTGCTGCATGCTGATGATGAAGATGATGAACGACTGCGCCATGCCGATGATGATGAGCTGCAACGGCATGCCGATGATGTGCTGCACCTGCTGATTGGTTTGGCGTGAAATCTAAAAAGCCCCGGCGAGTGCCGGGGCTTTTTGCGTTTCAGTCCAGGCGTTCCGGGTAGGTGATCACCAGGAACGCCACCGCCTCACTGTCTGCGGGGTTGCGATAGCGGTGGGGCTGGTCGGCGTAGAACAAAATCGAGTCACCGGTAGACAGCAGGTAGCGTTCCTCGTTGACGCTGACTTCCAGCACGCCCTGGGCCACCACCAGGTTTTCCTGGATCCCGGGCCCGTGACCTTCTGAAATTTCCTCGCCGAGGGCCTTCAGGCGTATCTCGTAGAACTCCGACTGGCGCGCCATATCGTAGGGAAACAGCGCCCGGCTGATGAAGCTGCCATCGGCACTCACCAGGCGTTTGCTCTGTTGCGCCGGCAGCAGCTCAACCCCTTCGAACGCTCGATTTTCCAGGAACGCCGCCACCGACACTTTCAAGCCTTTGGCGATCTTGCACAGCACCTTGATCGACGGCACGCTGCGCCCGGACTCGATCTGCGCGAGCATCGCCCGGCTTACGCCGCAGTTGCGCGCCAGGGCATCCAGCGACAGGTAGCGTTTACTGCGCAGGCGCTGCAAGTTCTGCGCGACGCACTGGCCGATGGCGTCATCGTCGCCGCTGTTGCAGTCCTTGGGTTTGGTGGGGAGGTCGGGCACTTCGGGTATCGCGTGCAGGAAATTCATCGCCTCACGCCCGGCGGGTATCGCTGGACGTGGTGACGTGTGCGGTAAACAGCGCGACCCCGGCCCGTGCCGCATACATCGCCCACATCAGTTCAGCCGCTGCGCGAGCCTGGCGGCGTTTGCGGTGGAGGGTGAAATCGATGACGGTGGCGGATGTTTGCATGACGTAAATCTCTGGGGACTCAATGGCTCTACAGTAATCGGTGCCGCTTATTTCCATAAATACTGAGTTTGCATTTGGTAATTCTATTTTGGACTTAACACCAATGGGGGCCTGTGCGTTCATCAATGGTGACCCGCCGCGCTTCACGGGCTTCCCACCACAGACCTTGTGCCGGACCGAGCCCGTCGCAAAAACGAATTCCAAGGATTTACCCCCATGCCCCCCGCGTTTCCGTTCACCTCCCGAAAAGCCTGGCCCTTGCTGGGCTTTGGCGCCGCCCTGAGCTTCAGCCCGGTTTCCCAGGCTGACGACACATTGCAACTGGCACCCGTCGAAGTCAGCAGCGCCGAACTCAGCGTCGACGAACTGGCCCAGGCCCAGCTCAAGAGCGTGCCCGGCGCCACCAACTACATCGACATGGGCAGCGTCGATCAGGGACGGGTGAGCACCAACGAGGACGTGTTCAAGTACCAGGCCGGTGTTTATGCCAAGGCGGCAAACAACGAAGGGGTGAAGCTTTCGATCCGTGGCTCGGGTATCAACCGGGGCCCGGGCGCCCACGCTTCCGGCCTGTATGAAACCTTCGACGGCCTGCCACTGACCGGCCCGGGTGGCACTCCCTACGAACTCAAGGACCCGTTGTGGCTCAGCCACGTTGAAGTGCTGCGTGGCGCCAACGGTTTTGACCAGGGCGCATTGGCCCTGGGTGGGGCAGTCAATTACGTGACCCACACCGGCTACGACGCGCCCAGGCTGCAAGTACGCTACGAAGCCGGCAGCCATGGCTACGGCCAGCGAGAGATCAGCTCGGGCCAGGTGCTGGGGGATGCCGACTACTACATCAGCCTCACCGACTCGCAATACGACGGTTTCCAGAACCACAGCGCCGGCAGCGGCAAGGGCATCGCGGCCAACTTCGGCTACCGCTTCAACCCCGACCTGGAAACCCGCTTCTACTTTCGCTACCGCGAAACCGACAACGATTCCCCCGGCAAACTGACCCGCGACCAGATCAGCCACGACCCGCGCGCCGCCGCCAGCCTCAACGTGGCGCGAGACTCGAAACGCACGCAACCGGGCTCGACCTGGATCGCCAACAAAACCACCCTGCACCTGGACGACAACGCCCGGGTCGAGGTCGGGCTGGCGTATCACGATTATCCGATGGACCTGCGCGAGGGCACCAACCGTCTCAAGGTTGCCTACACCGACGTCAGCGGCACCCTGAATTACATCCGCCAGGACACATTGTTCGGGCGTGACAGCAAGACCACCCTCGGCCTGCGCACCACCCAGGCGATGCCGAACAACGGCGGCTCGGAGTTCGTGCGGATCCCCACCGGCAATACGGCGGGCTACGCGCCCGGCACCAGGACCCGCGACTACAGCTACCTGGGTTCGGACAGCGTGCTGCATATCGGCAATGACCTGGAACTGCTGCCGGACCTGTGGCTGACCACCGGGCTGGCGGCGATCTACACCCGTCGTGAAACCGAAGTCAGCTACCCGCAGACCCACACACCCGTCAGCCAGCACGATTGGGATTACGCACCAAGGGTTGGCCTGCGCTACGACTTCAGCCCCCAATTGCAGGTGTACGGCAACCTGAGTCGCTCGGTGGAACCGCCCCATGCGTGGTCGATGATCTGGGGTTCCAACAAGTACTTCCCCGTGGGCAGCGGCCCGGCCAGCGGTTTGCAACGTGAAGGCGTGAAGCTGAAAAACCAGACCGCCACCACCCTGGAAGTCGGCGGTCGCGGTGAAGCGTGGTTCGGCCAGTGGGACCTGGCGCTGTACCGCTCCGAGGTGCGCCACGAACTGCTCAGCGTCGAAACCCAGGCCGCGACGTCCACCACGTCCGCAATAATCGCCGAATCCAACGCCAGCCCAACCGTGCACCAAGGCCTGGAGCTGAGCCTGATCAGCCCGCTGTGGGACGGGGGCCGCACGGGCCAGCTCGCCCTGCGCCAGGCCTACACCTACAGCGACTTCCACTACCGCAACGACGACCGCTTCGGCGACAACACCTTGCCCGGCATCCCCAGGCACTACTACCAGGCGCAATTGCGCTACAGCCACCCTAGCGGTTTCTACACCAGCCTCAATGGCGAACATTCATCGCGGGTCGCGGTGGACTACGCCAACTCCTACTACGCGGCGGCCTACACACTGCTCGGCGCGACGCTCGGGTACGACGCGCCGAAGCACGACTGGCAAGCCTGGGTCGACCTGCGCAACCTGACCAACCGGCGTTACGCGAACACGGTCACGCCGGGTTATGACGACAAGGGGCTGGATGTGGCGCGGTCGACGCCGGGGGATGGCATGGGGGTTTACACCGGGGTTTCCTGGAGCTGGCGTTAATCCGTAAAGTGTTTGATGTTCGCAGTGGGTGATTGCGGGCAAAGGGCACGTTCAGCGAACGAAGGCTGCATGCACCAGGCGCTGCAGCTGCGTTCGCTCCCACAGGCTCATCAGATCGAGCGGATTGGTGCCGTAACGTTGCCAGGTGTCCAGTGAACCTTGCCTGTTATCCGGTGCAATACAGCGCAGGCAGCACTCCAGAGCCGTCCCGCAGGTTGACAGCGTGACCTGCCAGCCGTCGATGTCGACAACCATTTGCTCGTCGCTGGAGCTGACGGGTTTCAGCGTTCGAACCTCTAATGCCACGTCCTTGAGCAGTTGATAGGCCTCGCGGGTGGAGACCGTGTTGGCGAAGGTTGTCATGCGTGATGTCCTTGTATGAGTCGCAGAAGTGTCGCGTGCGCACTGGTCGCTTTCAAGGTGCGCACAGCAAGTCGCAGATTCATTGCAACCCATCACTCCATCCTTGCTCCCCCTTCGTTTTACTGTCATCGTTCGCGCAATTGGTAATCTTTCTTGTTTGAGAAATTTTTGCGCATGCATGACTTTCCTGTAGCTGATGGTGATACAACCCGTCGCCAGCAGACCATCACCACCCTCTACAGCGACCATCATTCCTGGTTGCACGGTTGGCTGCGCAAGAAACTCGGCTGCTCGCAACATGCCGCCGACCTGGCCCACGACGCGTTTATCCGCATCCTGCTGCTGGCCGACCCCCATACCATCAAGGAACCCCGCGCCTTCCTGGCCACCACGGCGGGGCGCTTGATGATCGATGGCGCGCGTCGGCGGCGCATCGAAAAGGCCTACATGGAAGCCCTGGCGATCCAGAGCGAAGATGCCGGCATGCCGGACCCGGCGGCGATTCATGTGGCACTGCAGGCCCTGGAACGCATTGCCGAAATGCTCATCGGCCTGCCCGCCAAGGCCCGCGAGGCATTCCTGCTCAGTCGCCTCGACGGGCTGACCTACAGCGAAATCGCCGAACAACTGCAGGTGTCTTCCAGCACCGTGAAGAACTACATCTCCAGTGCGTTGGTGCATTGCTATCACACCCTGCACGGGGCGGACCCGCTGTCGTGAGTTCCGAGCAGATCATCAGTGAAGCCGCCCGCTGGCTGACGTTGTTGCACGACGACCACGTGACCGAGGCCGACCGCGCGGCCTTCGAGAAATGGTGCCAGGCCGATCCACGGCATGCCGTCGCCATCGA
>NZ_JACARK010001732.1:0-623 GCF_013386655.1 Pseudomonas sp. K5002
CGGCCTTTCCAGACCCGGCCGCCATTGAACAGCGAGTCCAGTGCAACGACGGCGCCCATCAGCCTTGCCTCACCAGGCCGCAGAACACCCCTTCGATGGCCAGGTCCTGATCGGGCCGCACCACGATGGGTTGATAGGCGGGGTTGCGCGGCAGCAGGCGCACGCGCTCGCCCACGTGTTCGAAACGTTTGATGGTGACTTCACCGTCCAGGCGTGCCACCACGATCTGCCCGTTCAAGGCCTCGGCACTGCGGCGTACGCCCACCAGGTCGCCATCGAGGATGCCGTCTTCGATCATCGAGTCGCCCTGCACCCGCAGCAGGTAATCCGGGGTTTTCGCGAACATGCCCGGGTCGAGCAATAGACGGTTGTGCACTTCGGCATCGGCGCCAATGGGCAAACCGGCGGCCACCCGGCCGAGCACCGGAATATCCAGCAGCTCCGGCCGCGCCGGTTGATTGAGCAGGCGGATGCCGCGAGCCTGGTTCGGGTTGACCTCGATAAAGCCGCCCTCGGTCAGCGCCAGCACATGCTTGCTCGCCACGCTGCGGGAGGCAAAGCCGAACGCCTCGGCGATCTCGGCGAGGCTGGGGGACTGGCCTTGCTGCGCGATACGGTCGCGG
>NZ_JACARK010001733.1:0-564 GCF_013386655.1 Pseudomonas sp. K5002
CTGGAGCAGGCGCTACCGATCGAGATCGAGCGCAATGGCCTGCGGCTGTGGGGTTGGGTGGGGTTGCCGACTTTCTCCCGTAGCCAGGCGGACATGCAGTATTTCTTCGTGAATGGCCGGGCGGTGCGCGACAAGCTGGTGGCCCACGCGGTGCGCCAGGCGTATCGCGACGTGCTGTTCAACGGGCGGCATCCGACGTTTGTGCTGTTTTTCGAGGTCGACCCGTCGGTGGTCGACGTCAACGTGCACCCGACCAAGCACGAAGTGCGCTTCCGTGACGGTCGCATGGTCCACGACTTTCTTTACGGCACCCTGCACCGCGCCTTGGGCGATGTGCGGCCGGATGATCACCTGGCGGCGCCGATTGTCACGGCTGTTGTCCGTCCTTCAGGGCCGGAAGCCGGCGAGTTCGGGCCCCAGGGCGAAATGAGCCTGGCGGCCAACCTGCTGCAATCGCCGCAAGCCCAGCCGAGCTTTACCGCACCTGGTTCAGGCGCCGGCGCCGGTTATCAATACCAGTACACCCCGCGTCCGCAACCGGCGGTGCCGGTGGCCGAGGCCCAG
>NZ_JACARK010001734.1:0-324 GCF_013386655.1 Pseudomonas sp. K5002
CACCGGCGGCACCCTCCTGATCTGCCTGGGCCTGCCGATGCTGGCCACCGTCACCTCGATTCCCTTGCTGATGGCCGCACTGTTTGTGTTTGGTGCCGGCCTGGGCACGGTGGACTCCACGGTCAACCTGCAAGCGGTGATGGTCGAACGAGCCAGCGGCAAGACCATGATGTCGGGCTTCCACGGGCTGTTCAGCCTGGGCGGGATCGTCGGAGCGGCAGGTGTCAGCGGGCTGCTGGGGTTGGGCTGGTCGCCGTTGCAGGCCACCCTCGCCGTGATCGTCGTCATCGTAGTGGCCTTGCTCAAGGCCGGGCCACACCTGCT
>NZ_JACARK010001735.1:0-467 GCF_013386655.1 Pseudomonas sp. K5002
GGCGTCGGCTGGGTGCGCGGGCCTGAGGCGCTGCTGCAGATGCAGGCCGATTACCTCACCCAAAAAGGCGAAGTGCGCACCGTGCACCTGGCGGACGGCAGCAGCGTGCAACTGGATTCTGCGAGTGCGATCAAGCTGGATTTTGACGGTGTGCAGCGGCGCATCAGCCTGATCAAAGGCTCGGCGATCTTTGATGTGGCGCCCATGGCCGGTGAGGAAAAAAGGCCGTTCGTGGTGCACAGCGCCAGCGGGCAAACCCGTGCCTTGGGCACGCGGTTTGTGGTCGAGCGTGAGGACGACCGGCAGGCCTGGGTCGGGGTGTTGCAACACAGTGTGGCCGTCACGCTGCAGGCGCTGCCGCAGAAAGAAACGGTGCTCAAGGAAGGCCAGGCAGCGCGCTACAGCCCGGAGAACGGCGTGGTCGCCCTCGACGACTTCGACCTGGAGCGCGCCACCACTAGGCGTCG
>NZ_JACARK010001736.1:0-356 GCF_013386655.1 Pseudomonas sp. K5002
CTGACGGCCCACGGCCCCACCTGTTCGGCGAGCAGCTTGAGCAGCTTGCGCTCGGCCAGCACGAACCCCAGCCGCACTCCGGCCAGGCCGAAGAATTTGCCGAACGAGCGCAGCACGATCAGGCCGACTTGATGGGCCTGGCCCGCCAGGCTCAGTTGCGGGGTGATGTCCATGAAGGCTTCATCCACCACCAGCCAGCCGCCGCGTTGGGCCAGGCGAGCATGCCAGTCCAGCAGGCGTTGCGGCGTCAGGCTCAGGCCGGTGGGGTTGTTGGGGTTGACCACCACCAGCACGTCGAGGCTGTCGAGGAAGAAGTCGACTTCCTGCTCCAGCACTTCGCGCACGATGTAGCCGGC
>NZ_JACARK010001737.1:0-470 GCF_013386655.1 Pseudomonas sp. K5002
GAGGTGATCGGCAGCTTCCGCGAGCAGGAAGGCCTGACGTTGATCGTCGAGCGCCAGCAGGCCGAGCGGGCCGGACTGGCCTTCGACTATGTGGCTGCGTGGATCACCCTCAACGTGCACTCGGCCCTGGAAGCGGTCGGCCTGACCGCCGCGTTCGCCACGGCCCTGGGCCAGGCCGGGATCAGTTGCAACGTGATTGCCGGCTACTACCACGATCACCTGTTTGTCGGCCGCGCCGATGCCGAGCGCGCCATGACGGTGTTGCGGCAATTGGCGGCGGGCGCGGAGTAAATCCTATGTGGCAAAGCTATATGAACGGCCTGTTGGTGGCCTTTGGTTTGATCATGGCGATCGGCACCCAGAACGCGTTTGTGCTGGCGCAGAGCCTGCGGCGCGAACATCACCTGCCGGTGGCGGCACTGTGCGTGGTGTGCGACGCGATCCTGGTGGCCGCCGGCGTATTCGGCCTG
>NZ_JACARK010001738.1:0-301 GCF_013386655.1 Pseudomonas sp. K5002
ATGTTCCACGCGGCAGACGCACCAGCAGCCAACCGGCCAGCAGCGTGCCGGCAAAGTTCGCAACACCGAACCCCAGCAACATCAACGCCAGCCCCTCGGCATCGACGCCTGTGGTGCTTTCCAGGAATGGCCGGATATAGGTGAACAGCGCAAAGTGCCCGGTGTGCACCAGCACGCACCCCAACATGCCCACGGCAATGCCCGGACGCAACAGCACTTCCAGCACCGTCCTCAAGCGGGCGGTCCTGCGGGGTGCGAGCGGCGGCAGGGTGAACAGCTGGAACACCAGGGTCACGCCGCC
>NZ_JACARK010001739.1:0-323 GCF_013386655.1 Pseudomonas sp. K5002
CTCACGCCAGCGGCACCCTGGAAAAAGGCGCGCGCCACCAACTGGCGGAAATCGCCCAGATGACCGGTTCCATGCAGCGCATGGAAGATGCCATGGGCCATATCGCCGTGCACGTGGAGCATGCCGTCGAGCACGCGGGGCAAGCCAGCCAGCAGATCATCCGTGGCCAGGAAAGCGTCGGCCGTGCCCAGCTGGAAATCACTCAGCTCGCCACCCGCCTCCACGACACTAACGAGACGGTCGAAGGGCTGGCCGTGCAGGCCGAACAAATCGGCTCGGTGCTGGAGGTGATCAACAGCATCGCCAACCAGACCAACCTGCTG
>NZ_JACARK010000182.1:0-22372 GCF_013386655.1 Pseudomonas sp. K5002
GATGGCGGCCTGGCGGCGGATGTGCGGCCGCTGGTGCGCTTCAATGTCAGCGTGATCGTCGAACAGAATGGCCGTCGCGAGCGCGGTGGCCACGGCGGCGGCGGGCGTACCGACTACCGTTATTTCCTCACCGAAGACCGCGCCATGGGGTATGCCCGTGAAGCGTTGCGCCAGGCCCTGGTCAATCTGGAAGCAATTCCGGCCCCGGCGGGTACGTTGCCGGTGGTATTGGGCTCTGGCTGGTCCGGCGTGCTGCTGCATGAAGCGGTGGGCCACGGCCTGGAAGGTGATTTCAACCGCAAGGGCAGTTCCGCCTACAGCGGGCGCATGGGCGAGATGGTTGCGTCCAAGCTCTGCACCATCGTCGATGACGGTACCCTGGCCGGGCGTCGCGGTTCGTTGAGCGTCGATGACGAAGGCACCCCGACCGAGTGCACCACACTGATCGAAAACGGTGTGCTCAAGGGCTACATGCAAGACAAGCTCAACGCGCGCCTGATGGGCGTGGCCCGCACCGGTAACGGTCGTCGCGAGTCCTACGCGCACCTGCCGATGCCGCGCATGACCAACACCTACATGCTCGGCGGCGAAAGCGATCCGGCCGAAATCATCGCCTCGGTGAAACGCGGCATCTACTGCGCCAACCTCGGTGGTGGGCAGGTGGACATCACCAGCGGCAAGTTCGTGTTCTCCACCAGCGAGGCGTATTTGATCGAAGACGGCAAGATCACCGCGCCGGTCAAGGGTGCAACGTTGATTGGCAACGGCCCGGAAGCCATGAGCAAGGTGTCGATGGTCGGTAACGACCTGTCGCTGGACAGCGGTGTGGGGACGTGCGGCAAGGATGGTCAGTCGGTGCCGGTGGGTGTCGGCCAGCCAACCTTGAAAATCGATGCGATCACCGTGGGTGGCACGGGGTCGTAAGAACGGGAGCTTCGGGTGGCGAAGGCCGCCACCCGGGGAAGAGGGTCAGCGCAGGCCGCGTTGACTATCATCCAGCTCACGGATGTATTTGAAGATTTTTCGGCTGGAGGCCGGTGGCTTGCTTTGCGCCAGTTCGTGCTGGGCCTGACGGATCAGGGAGCGCAATTGTTGGCGATCGGCATCCGGGTACTCGATGACGAACTTCTCCAGTACCGCGTCATCGCCAGCGATCAGGCGATCACGCCAGCGTTCCAGGTTATGGAAGCGCTCGTTGTACTGGCGAGTGGAGGCATCGAGTTGATCGAGCAACGTCAGAATGGCGTCAGTGTCCTGGTCGCGCATCAGTTTGCCGATGAACATGAGGTGCCGTTTACGCGCGATATTCGCGGTGTGCTTGGGCGCATCGTTCAGAGCCCGGCGCAGGGCGTCGGTCAATGGCAGTTTTGCACACAAGTCAGGCTTGAGTGTTGTAAGGCGCTCGCCGAGGTCAACCAGAGCATGCAGCTCGCGTTTGACCTGAGATTTGCTTTTCTCCCCATCGAGGGAGTCGTCGTAAGAATCAACCATGGTGGCAGTCCGCAAAGAAACGCCGCCATGATAACCAGTCGGGGGCCGCTTGTCCGGCCCGGTCGCTAGAAGGCCTTAACCGAAAGCAGAATTTGAGTGGAGAAAACCATGAGTGCAGCCCAAAGCGTCGGTCCGCAAGCGTTACCGGCACTGCAGGAACAAGTCGAGCAGATCATTGCCGAGGCCAAGCGCCAGGGGGCCAGTGCCTGTGAAGTGGCGGTGTCCCTGGAGCAGGGGTTGTCGACTTCGGTGCGCCAGCGGGAAGTGGAAACCGTCGAATTCAACCGCGACCAGGGGTTTGGCATCACCTTGTACGTGGGCCAGCGCAAGGGCTCGGCCAGCACTTCTGCCAGCGGCCCGGAAGCGATTCGCGAAACCGTTGCTGCAGCGCTGGCGATTGCCAAGCACACCTCCGAAGATGAAAGCTCCGGCCTGGCTGATGCAGCCCTGATGGCTCGGGACTTGAAGGATTTTGACCTGTTCCATGCCTGGGACATCACCCCGGAACAGGCTATTGAACAGGCACTGACCTGTGAAGCGGCGGCATTCGATGCCGACAGCCGGATCAAGAACGCCGATGGCACCACCTTGAGTACTCATCAGGGTTGCCGTGTATACGGCAACAGCCACGGTTTTATCGGCGGTTATGCTTCGACGCGTCACAGCCTGAGCTGCGTGATGATCGCCGAAGCCAACGGCCAGATGCAGCGTGATTACTGGTACGACGTGAACCGCCAGGGCGAATTGCTGATGGACCCGGTACTCATCGGCCAGCGTGCCGCGCAGCGTGCTGCCAGCCGCCTGGGCGCGCGCCCGGTGCCGACCTGTGAAGTGCCGGTGTTGTTCTCGGCGGAACTGGCCGGTGGTTTGTTCGGCAGTTTCCTTGGGGCGATTTCCGGTGGCAACCTGTACCGCAAGTCGTCGTTCCTGGAAGGCGCGATTGGCCAGAAGCTGTTCCCGGAATGGCTGACCATCGATGAGCGCCCGCACCTGATGCGCGCCATGGGCAGTTCGTCGTTTGACGGTGATGGCCTGGCCACCTATGCCAAGCCATTCGTCGAGAACGGTGAGCTGGTGTCCTATGTGCTGGGCACCTACGCCGGTCGCAAACTCGGCCTGCCAAGCACCGCCAACTCCGGTGGCGTACACAACCTGTTCATCACCCATGGCGATGAAGACCAGGCGGCGCTGTTGCGGCGCATGGGCCGTGGCTTGCTGGTCACCGAGTTGATGGGCCATGGCCTGAATATGGTCACGGGTGATTACTCCCGTGGTGCGGCGGGTTTCTGGGTGGAAAACGGCGAAATCCAGTTCGCCGTGCAGGAAGTGACCATCGCGGGCAACATGCGTGACATGTTCAAGCAGATTGTCGCGGTGGGTAATGACCTGGAACTGCGCAGCAACATCCGCACCGGTTCGGTGTTGATCGAAAAGATGACCGTCGCCGGCAGCTAACCCGCCGACAGGCGCCATAAAGAAGGCGCGCCACCCATTGGGTGGCGCGCCTTTTTTTGTGCCTGGAATTCCGAGTGATTTCCTCAGGCTCTTGTTTTGATTCTCAATATCATTTAATAATAAATATCATTACCGAATGAGTGTGGATCATGAGTTCTGTCCTGCATGAGGATCCCTACCTGGAAAGCTGGCGTTGGATGAGTCGTCAGATTCGTTGCGGCCTTGCTCCCGACGAGCCCCGCCTGATCGAACATTATCTGGCCGAAGGCCGGTACCTCGCCTGTTGCACTGCGACCCACCCGTGGACCATCGGCGAAACCTCATTCCGCCTGCTGCTGGACACCGCCTCCGACATCGCCTTGCCCTGGCACTGGCGGTCCATGTGCCTGGACCAGGCCTGGCGCCCGTTGCGCGACCTGGAAAAACTTTCCCACTGTGCCTGCCGCCTCAAGCGCTGGCAGACCTTTGCCTGGCAATTGGCGACCTGCGAATTGCTGCCTTCCATTTCTGTTTCTGACCTGGTGCAAGGATCTTCCGATGAGTAACACCCGTATCGAACGCGACAGCATGGGCGAACTGCAAGTGCCCGCCGAGGCCCTGTATGGCGCACAAACCCAGCGTGCGGTGAACAACTTTCCCATCAGCCACCAGCGCATGCCGGCGCAGTTCATTCGTGCGTTGATTCTGGCCAAGGCTGCCGCCGCTAAAGCCAACGTCGAGCTGAAACAACTGAGCGAAGCCCAGGGCAAGGCCATCGTTGATGCCGCCCAAGGCTTGCTGGAAGGCGATTTCATGCAGCATTTCCCGGTGGATATCTTCCAGACCGGTTCCGGCACCAGCTCCAACATGAACGCCAACGAAGTGATTGCGACCCTCGCCAGCCGCTTGCTGGGCGAGCCGGTCAACCCTAACGATCACGTCAACTGCGGCCAGAGCAGCAATGACATCATCCCGACCACCATTCACGTCAGCGCGGCACTGGTGCTGCACGAACAGACCCTGCCGGCGCTGCTGCACCTGGTCCAGGTGATCGAGCACAAGGCCGAGGAGGTGCACCGTTTCGTCAAGACCGGTCGGACGCATCTGATGGACGCCATGCCGGTGCGCATGAGCCAGGTGCTCAATGGCTGGGCGCAGCAGCTCAAGGCCAATATCGGCCATCTGCAAGACCTGCTGCCGAGCTTGCAGGCGCTGGCCCAGGGTGGCACTGCAGTCGGCACCGGGATCAATGCGCATCCGGAGTTTGCAGCGCGCTTCAGCCAGCAACTGAGCAGCCTGACCCACGTCCAGTTCACCCCAGGCAAGAACCTGTTCGCGCTGATCGGCTCCCAGGACACGGCCGTCGCGGTCTCCGGGCTGCTCAAGACCACCGCCGTGTCCCTGATGAAAATCGCCAACGACCTGCGCTGGATGAACTCCGGCCCATTGGCGGGCCTTGGTGAAATCGAGCTGGAAGGCCTGCAGCCGGGCTCTTCGATCATGCCCGGCAAGGTCAACCCGGTGATCCCGGAAGCCACCGCCATGGTTGCCGCACAAGTCATCGGCAACGACACGGTGATTACCATCGCCGGCCAGTCCGGCAACTTCGAACTCAACGTGATGCTGCCGATCATTGCCCAGAACCTGCTCGGCAGCCTGGAGTTGCTGGCCAACTCCAGCCGACTGCTGGCCGACAAGGCCATCGCCAGCTTCAAGGTCAACGAAGCCAAGCTCAAGGAAGCGCTGTCGCGCAATCCGATCCTGGTGACCGCACTCAACCCGATCATCGGTTACCAAAAGGCCGCCGAAATCGCCAAGAAGGCCTATCAACAAGGCCGCCCGGTGATTGATGTGGCGCTCGAACATACCGACTTGCCCCGCAGCCAACTGGAAATCCTGCTGGATCCGGAAAAGCTCACGGCTGGCGGCGTGTAATCACCGACCCTGCTTTGGAGGCTCACCATGGAGCACTGGAAACGCACGATCGAACGGGCCAATCGCTGCTTTATGGCGGGCGAGCTGGTAGATGCCCGCGAGGCCTACCTGCAAGCCCTGGCCCTGGCTCAAGTGTTGTTTGAGCGCTGGGCGGATGCCGACGAAGCGGTGGCGGCTTGCGTCATTTCCCATCACAACCTGGCCGACCTGCACTTGCGCCTGAACCAGCCGGAAGAAAGCGCGGAATACCTCTGCGCCATTCACCAGCGCCTGTTGCAGACCATGCAAGACACCCGTCTTAACCCGCTATTGCGGGAAGCGGCCCTGCGTCAGAGCAGCAAGACCTACGTCGAACTGCTGAATTTCATCAGCGATCACGGTGAGTACCCACGTACCCACCGCCTGCTGGGCAGCAACGTGGCGCCATCGGATGCGTCGACCCGCAACAGCCCTTTTTATGGAGCTCATTGATATGTCCTACACCTTGCCGGCCTTGCCTTACGCCTACGATGCCCTTGAACCGCATATCGACGCGCAAACCATGGAGATCCACTACACCAAGCACCACCAGACCTACATCAACAACCTCAACGCAGCCGTCGAAGGCACCGAGTTTGCCGCTTGGCCGGTGGAGAAACTGGTGTCCAGCGTCCAGCAACTGCCGGAAAAGCTGCGGGCGGCGGTGATCAACCAGGGCGGCGGCCACGCCAACCACTCGTTGTTCTGGGCTGTCATGTCGCCCAAGGGCGGCGGCAAGCCAGACGGCGCGCTGGGTGACGCCATCGACGAGCAGTTGGGCGGTTTCGACGCCTTCAAAGAGGCCTTCACCAAAGCTGCCTTGACCCGTTTCGGCAGCGGCTGGGCGTGGTTGAGCGTGACGCCGCAAAAGACCCTGGTGGTGGAAAGCAGCGGCAACCAGGACAGCCCGTTGATGAACGGCAATACGCCAATCCTCGGCCTGGACGTCTGGGAACACGCTTATTACCTGCTGTACCAGAACCGTCGTCCGGAATACATCAATGCGTTCTACAGCGTCATCAACTGGCCGGAAGTTGCCGGCCGCTACCAGGCTGCGCTGGGCTGAAACTCCTCTATAACAAGATCTAAGGCCGACTATGGGCACTGAAACACTGGCGATCAGCAGCGTGCGAATGTTTCGTTATGCGTTTGGCTCGCTGCTGCTATTGGCAGGAACTGCATTGCTGGTGGCCCAAGGGCTGGCCTGGCTTGACCTGGAACCGCGCATCCTGCGTGCCTTGCAGGGCGGGGCCATCTGCGCGCTCGGCACCGCCCTGGGTGCCGTGCCGGTACTGGTGATCCGCCGGATGCCATTGGCGGTGAGCGACACGCTGCTCGGCTTCGGTGCCGGGGTGATGTTGGCCGCTACGGCGTTTTCGCTGATCGTACCGGGTATTGCGGCTGCCCAAAGCCTGGGGCTGACGCCCTGGGCTGCCAGTGGATTGATCAGTTTCGGCATCATGCTGGGCGCGTTCGGGCTGTATCTGGTGGATCGCAAGGTCTCCGGCGCGAGCCCGGAAATGCTGGTGGGCAGTCCGGATCATCCGGTGATACCGCCGCGTATCTGGCTGTTTGTGTTCGCCATCATTGCCCACAACATTCCCGAAGGTATGGCCGTGGGTGTCTCGGCAGGCGGCGGCATGCCGGATGCCGACAGCCTCGCCATGGGTATTGCCTTGCAGGATGTGCCGGAGGGACTGGTGATTGCGTTGGTGCTGGCCGGGGCAGGGATGTCGCGGGTCAAGGCGTTCCTGATCGGCGCAGCGTCAGGGCTGGTGGAGCCGGTGTTTGCGGTACTGTGTGCCTGGCTGGTGAGCCTGGCTCAGGTGCTGTTGCCGCTGGGGCTGGCGCTGGCGGCCGGGGCAATGCTGCTGGTGGTGACTCACGAAGTCATTCCCGAGTCGCGGCGCAATGGCCATGACAAGCTCGCCAGCCTGGGGCTGTGTATCGGGTTTTGCTTGATGATGGTGATGGATACGGCGTTGGGCTGAGGCTGTCGCACTTCTACAAGAAGCGCTTGCGGTAGTCGCTGGGGGTAACGCCCAGGCGGCGAACGAAGGCGCGCCGGAACCCATCAACATTGGCATAGCCGACCTGATCGGCCAGGCGTTTGAGCGAGACATTCGAGCCTTCGATCAGCCGCCGTGCCTGGTCGATACGTGCCAGCTCCACGAACTCGGCAGGGGTGAATCCACCCTCGGCCTTGAATACCCGGGCAAAGTTGCGTTCGCTCATGTCAGCGCGCTGGGCCAGCAATGCCACGCTCAGGTCTGCGGCCAGGTTGTCGACGATATAGGTCTGTATCTGGCGAATGTTCGTGCGCTCTGCGGTCTGTGCCGCCAGTTGGGCGCTGAACTGTGACTGGCCGCCCGGCCGTTTGAAGTACATCACCATCTCCCTGGCCACACTGAGCGCCAAATCCCGGCCGTGGTCCTCCTCGACTAACGCGAGCGCCAGATCCATACCGGCCGTCACACCGGCGGAGGTGTACAGGTTACCGTCGCGGATAAAAATGCTGTCCGGTTCGACCACGGCATCGGGGTATTGCCGGGCCAGCAATGCACTGGAATTCCAGTGCGTGGTGACGCGTCGCCCGACCAGCAAACCAGCAGCCCCCAGCACAAAAGCGCCACTGCAAACCGAGCCTATCCGCCGCACGCGCGTGGCCTGGTAGCGCACCCAGTCCCGCAGGTGGGCGTCGTGTGCCACGTCATTCACGCTGGGGCTTCCAGCGATCAGCAGCGTATCGATAGCCCCCTTGAACGTCTCGATGGAGTCATCCGTGGCCAGGCGAAGCCCATTGGTTCCCTTGATCTGCCCGGCGACGGTACCGATGACCGAGATCCTGTATGCACGGGAATTGCCCAATTGCCTGGCCGCTTCAGCGAACACATCGGCAGGGCCGACGACATCCAGCATTTGCACGCGGGGAAATGCCAGGAGGGCAATTCGCATGGTGTCGGTCTCCGTAGTGGAAATGGCTGAAATCGTCGTTAAGCGACACTATAGGACAGAGGGGGGGTAGGCGACACTGTCCGTCACGTGCTTTATCGTCAACCGGAGACCCGCATGAGCATCTGTAACGCGCCACTTCCCCCCTTCGCTGTCGAATCGAGCGAGCGGTCGGGGTCCATCAAGAATCTTCCCATCAATTTGTTTGGCGCCGTGATGGGGTTGGCCGGCCTGAGCCTGGCCTGGCAGTCCGCCAGTGAATATGTGGCTTACGCGCAAATGATCGGAGCGGTCATTGGTGGGTTTGCCATTCTGGTGTTTATCGCACTGGTGGCGGGGTATCTCACCAAATGGGTTAAATACCCTGCGGCGGTCAAAGCCGAGTTCAATCACCCGATATCAGGAAATTTCTTTGGCACGGTGACGATCGCGTTGCTGCTGCTGTCGGCAGTCGTAGGCTCAGCTAGCACCCTGATCAGCCAGGGGCTTTGGATGTTGGGTAGCCTGCTGACCATGATCCTGGCGGCAATTGTGCTCTCGCGACTGTTGTCCGGTAATCAGGAGTCGCAATATGCGGTGCCTGCCTGGCTGATCCCGGGGGTGGCGGCGCTCGACATCGCGGTGACAGGTGCCCACATGCCCATGGCGTGGGCATACGAGTTCAATCTGTTCGCGATGGCGGTAGGGAGTGTGATTGCGCTGGTGTTCTTCACGCGAATTTTTTCACGTCTGGTTCACGAGCCGGTGATGGCCAAAGGTATGACACCTTCGCTGATGATACTTATCGCCCCCTTTGAAGTCGGCTTTCTGGCTTACACCAACTTCTTTGGCAGCGTCGACTATTTTGCCAGCGTGCTCTTCTACTTTGGCCTGTTCCTGTTTGGCGTGCTGGCATTCAAAGTATTCCGTCAGGCCGCGCCTTTTTCTCCTGCCTGGTGGGCAATCAGCTTTCCGATTGCGGCATTGAGCAACGCTGCGTTGAAATATGCCGATGCCAAAGGAGGCGTGATCCTGGAAGCGATTGCCTATCTGATCCTGGCTTTCCTGACGATCGCCCTGGCCGTACTGACGGTCAAGACGTTGAAGATTCTGTTCAACGGCAAACTGCTGTCCAACTGACGCAGGGGAGGGGCGATTACCTACTCGCCCTCATCAAAGAAATTATTGATCAACGCTACCAGGGCATCCATCGCTTCCTGCTCTTGCTCGCCTTCGGTCTTCAAATGAATCTTCGTGCCCTTGCCCGCAGCCAGCATCATCATGGCCATGATGCTTTTGCCGTCGACCATGGATTCCGGGGTGCGCCCGGCGCGGATCTGGCAAGGGAACTGCCCGGCGACGCCGACGAACTTGGCCGAGGCCCGGGCGTGCAGGCCCAGCTTGTTGATGATTTCAATTTCCAGAGCGGGCATCGCGGGGGTGTTCCTTTCAGCTGAGGTCGCGGTGGCGAACCTGGACGTTCTTGAGGGTTTGTTGCAGCACCTTGCCCAGGCGTTCGGTCAGGTAGACGGATCGGTGGTGGCCGCCGGTGCAGCCAATGGCGATGGTGACATAAGCTCGATTGCTGGCCGCAAAACGCGGCAGCCATTTGAGCAGGTAGCTGGAGATGTCCTGGTACATTTCCTCGACATCCGGTTGCGCCGCCAGGTACTCGGCCACAGGTTGGTCCAGCCCCGACTGATCGCGCAGTTCCGGCTTCCAGTACGGGTTGGGCAGGCAGCGCACATCGAACACCAGGTCGGCATCTACCGGCATGCCGCGCTTGAAACCGAACGACTCGACAAGGAACGCCGTGCCTGGCTCCGGCTGGTTCAGCAGACGCAGCTTGATCGCATCCCGCAGTTGATACAGGTTCAGGCTGGTGGTGTTGATCTTGAGGTCGGCCAGGTCAATGATCGGCCCCAGCAGTTTGGTCTCGTCCTCGATGGCTTCGGCCAGGGAGCGATGAGGGCTGCTCAACGGGTGGCGGCGACGGGTTTCGGAGAAGCGCTTGAGCAGGGTCTCTTCGTCGGCGTCCAGGTACAGCACATCGCAATGGATATGCTTGGCCCGCACTTCTTCGAGCAGTTCAGGAAAGCGTGTGAGGTGGCTGGGCAGGTTGCGGGCGTCGATCGACACGGCGACCAGCGGTTGCGCCAGCTCGGTATGAATCAGCGCGCGTTCCGCCAGTTCCGGTAGCAGGCCGGCGGGCAGGTTGTCGATGCAATAGAAGCCGTTGTCCTCAAGAACATTGAGGGCCGTGCTTTTACCTGAGCCGGAACGGCCGCTGACGATGATCAAACGCATGATTAATGCCCGTTTTGTTCATCCAGGACAACCTGGTAGAGCGCCTCATTGCTTGAGGCACTACGCAGTTTGTCGCGTACGTCCTTGCGGTCGAGCATGCTGGCGATCTGCCGAAGCAGTTCCAGGTGCGCATCGGTGGCAGCTTGCGGGACCAGCAGCACGAACAGCAGGTCGACCGGCGCGCCGTCGATGGCGTCGAAATCGATAGGGGCGTCCAGGTGCAGCAGGGCGCTGACTGGAGACTCACAGCCTTGCAGGCGGCAGTGAGGAATGGCGATGCCGTTGCCAAAGCCGGTGGAGCCGAGCTTTTCACGGGCGATCAGGGCCTCGTACACAGCTTGCGTATCCAGTTCGGGCACTTCGCGGCCGATCAGGTTGGCAATTTGTTCGAGGGCGCGCTTTTTACTGCCGCCCGGCACGTTCACGAGGGAACGGCCGGGGGTCAGGATGGTTTCAAGTCGGATCATGGGTGGGGAGTGTTAGCGGCCAGTGCCTTGAAGAAGGCTCTGCTGCTTTTCCTTATGCTTTTTAAGTTGGCGGTCAAGCTTGTCTGTGAGCAAGTCGATTGATGCATACATGTCTTCATGTTCGGCATTGGCGACCACTTCGCCACCGGGTATCTGAAGTGTCGCTTCGATTTTCTGCTGAAGCTTGTCGACCTTCATGATGACCTGAACGTTGGTGATCTTGTCGAAATGGCCCTCAAGCTTCTTCAGCTTCAGCTCGACGTATTCGCGCAATGGAGGGGTGACTTCTACATGGTGTCCACTGATGTTGACTTGCATACAGCTTCTCCTTCGTTGCCAGTGCATAAAGCGGCGGGTAGGAATACCCGCCACTGGAACGCTATGGCCCGCCCGTCACATCAAACGCTTACGCTCGCTGGAAGGCGCGATCCCTAGGGACTCGCGGTACTTGGCGACGGTTCGACGGGCGACCTGAATGCCTTGTGCCTCCAGTAAACCAGCGATCTTGCTGTCACTCAACGGCTTTTTCTGATTTTCCGCGGCAACCAGTTTTTTGATGATCGCGCGGATCGCCGTGGACGAGCATTCGCCGCCTTCGGAGGTGCTGACGTGGCTGGAGAAAAAGTATTTCAGCTCATATATACCCCGTGGGGTATGCATGAATTTTTGCGTGGTCACCCGGGAAATAGTTGATTCGTGCATGCCCACCGCCTCGGCGATGTCGTGCAGTACCAGCGGCTTCATCGCTTCATCGCCGTATTCCAGGAAGCCGCGCTGGTGCTCGACGATCTGGGTGGCGACTTTCATCAGGGTTTCGTTGCGGCTTTGCAGGCTCTTGATGAACCAGCGGGCTTCCTGCAGTTGGTTACGCATGAAGGTGTTATCGGCGCTGGTGTCGGCGCGGCGCACAAAACCTGCGTATTGCGGATTGACCCGCAGGCGCGGCACCGATTCCTGGTTCAGCTCCACCAGCCAGCGTTCGTTGTCCTTGCGCACAATCACGTCGGGCACGACATATTCGGCTTCGCTGGACTCGATCTGCGAGCCCGGGCGTGGGTTGAGGCTCTGCACCAGCTCGATGATCTGGCGCAGATCATCTTCCTTGAGCTTCATGCGGCGCATCAGCTGGCTGTAGTCGCGGCTGCCCAGCAGGTCGATGTAGTCGGTGACCAAGCGCTGCGCTTCGCTCAGCCAAGGCGTCTTGGCCGGCAATTGGCGCAGTTGCAGCAGCAGGCACTCGCTGAGGTTGCGGGCGCCGATGCCGGCCGGCTCGAATTGCTGGATGCGGTGCAGGACGGCTTCGATTTCGTCCAGTTCGATGTCCAGTTCCGGGTCGAACGCCTCGAGGATCTCCTCAAGGGTCTCGTCCAGGTAGCCCTGGTTGTTGATGCAGTCGATCAGGGTCACGGCGATCAGGCGATCGGTATCGGACATCGGTGCCAGGTTCAGCTGCCAGAGCAAATGGCTTTGCAGGCTCTCGCCGGCTGATGTGCGGGTGGTGAAGTCCCACTCGTCGTCATCGTTGCTGGGCAGGCTGCTGGCGCTGGTCTGGTAGACGTCTTCCCAGGCGGTATCCACGGGAAGTTCGTTGGGAATGCGTTCGTTCCATTCGCCTTCCTCAAGGTTATCCACCGTGGGGGCGGTTTCCTGGTAGGAGGGTTCCTGTACGTCGGGGTTGGGCTTTTGCTCGATGTTGTCGGCCAGCGGGTCTGCATTATCGAAGTCGTCGCCTTCTTCCTGGCGTTCGAGCATCGGATTGGACTCCAGGGCCTCCTGGATTTCCTGTTGCAGGTCCAGGGTCGACAATTGGAGCAGGCGGATGGCCTGTTGCAGCTGCGGTGTCATCGTCAGCTGCTGGCCCATTCTCAGGACTAGCGATGGTTTCATGGCAGGGGCTTAACACCTTATTCGCCGGCGCAATGCGCCATCCACGACAGGGCGCGTGAGCGCCAAACATAAGCAAATTATATGCCTGATATCGGGGGCTTTGCCTAGAGCGCGGTAACAATAAAAATACTGAGGTTTTTATTGACTACCGCGCTCCATGGCGAATGGCCTGATACCACCGTGTTTACAGGCGGAACTCGTGACCCAGATACACTTCCTTGACCAGTTCGTTGGCCAGGATAGTGGCAGAGTCACCTTCGGCAATCAGCTGTCCATCGTTGACGATGTAGGCGGTTTCGCAGATATCGAGTGTCTCACGGACGTTGTGGTCGGTGATCAACACACCGATGCCCTTGGCCTTGAGATGATGGATGATCTGCTTGATGTCGCCGACCGAGATCGGGTCGACACCGGCGAAAGGTTCGTCCAGCAGGATGAACTTGGGCGCCGTGGCCAGCGCACGGGCGATTTCCACACGACGACGCTCGCCGCCGGAAAGGCTCATGCCGAGGTTGTCGCGAATGTGGTTGATGTGGAATTCCTGCAGCAGGCTTTCCAGCTCTTTCTTGCGCCCGGCGCGGTCGAGTTCCTTGCGGGTCTCGAGGATGGCCATGATGTTGTCGGAAACCGACAGTTTGCGGAAGATCGATGCTTCCTGGGGAAGATAGCCGATACCAGCCTGCGCACGGCCGTGCATAGGCTGGTGGCTCACGTCCAGGTCGTCGATCAGGACGCGGCCTTGATCGGCCTGCACCAGGCCGACGATCATGTAGAAGCAGGTGGTCTTGCCGGCACCGTTGGGGCCGAGCAAACCGACGATCTGGCCGCTGTCGATCGACAGGCTGACGTCACGCACGACCTGACGGCTTTTATAAGCCTTGGCCAGATGCTGGGCTTTCAGGGTTGCCATTAATTCGCCTTCTTCGCGTCGGGTTTCGGCGCCGGCTGGGCTGCGCCCGGTTTCTGCTTCGGCTGGATAACCATGTCGATACGCGGCTTCGGCGTGCTGATTTTCGAGCCGGTAGCACGGCCGGCCTGGGCGATCTGCTTCACCGTGTCGTAGACGATTTTTTCGCCGTCGGTGGTGTTGCCGTCATTGATGACCCGGGCCTGGTCGATCAGCACGATGCGGTTTTGCTGGGCGTGGTACTGGATCGTCTTGCCATAGCCTTTGACCGGCGTAGGGTCGCCCACTTTCTGCAGTTGTTCGAAATACGCCAGGTTGCCCACCGAAGTGACCACGTCGATATCGCCTGCCGGGGTACGAGTCAGTGTCACGGTGTTACCCGTCACTTTCATCGAGCCCTGGGTGATGATCACGCTGCCCGTGTAGGTCGCGATACCTTGCTTGTCATCCAGCTGCGCATCGTCAGCCTGAATGTGGATCGGTTGCTGGCTATCGTTCGGCAGAGCCCAGGCGCTCACGCTTCCCAGTGCTGCGCCCAGGCCGAGCAAAATAGGGAGGGTTTTAACGAGCCTCATACTGTCCTCTTACGTTCGATAGCAGGTGTATCCTGCTTTCTTTCAAATACGCTTTCATTCCCTTGCCAGTCGATACACCGCCAGCGCCGTCAATTCTAACGTCTTGCTCGGTCTGCGCATATTGCTTCTGTGGGAATACGGTCATGCGACTGCTGGTAATAATGGTGTCGCGGTTCTTGGCGTCAGTGCGGGCTACCCGCACCGAGTCAATCAGTTCCACTTGGGTGCCGTCCGGGTTGACCTCGCCACGCTCGCTGGTGACGTGCCATGGAAATTCGGCGCCGCGGTACAGGTTCATGTCCGGCTTGGTCAGCAAAGTGACCTCGGATGCCTTCAAGTGTTCGACCTTGTCGGAGGTCATTTCATACTGGACCTTGCCATCGGGCAGGTACTGGATGCTGTGGGCGTTGATGGCGTAATAGTCGATAGCACTCTCGTCAACCTGTGCAACCGGCTTGTCGAGGAAGCGCTCCGGGCTGATATTCCAGTAGCCGACCGCGAGGAAAACCGCGGCGATGACTGCAAGTATCAGGAAATTGCGAATCTTTTTACTCAGCATAAAACGCTCTATAGGTAGGCGGCGTGGGCCGCTTCAAGGCTGCCTTGGGCGCGCAGAATCAACTCGCAGAACTCGCGGGCGGCGCCTTCGCCGCCGCGGGCGGTGGTTACACCATGGGCGTGTTCGCGAACGAACGCCGCCGCATTGGCCACGGCCATGCCCAGGCCGACCCGGCGAATCACCGGCAGGTCGGGTAAATCGTCACCCAGGTACGCAACCTGCTCATAGCTTAGGTTGAGTTGGCCAAGAAGCTCGTCCAGAACCACCAGTTTATCCTCGCGGCCCTGATACAGGTGAGGAATACCCAGGTTTTGTGCGCGGCGTTCCACAACCGGGGTCTTGCGACCGCTGATGATGCCGGTTTGCACGCCCGCCGCCATCAGCATCTTGATGCCCTGGCCGTCGAGGGTGTTGAACGTCTTGAATTCGCTGCCGTCTTCCAGAAAGTACAGGCGGCCATCCGTCAGCACGCCGTCGACGTCGAAAATCGCCAGCTTGATGTGCTTGCCCCGTTGCAACAGGTCGGTGGTCATTTACATCACTCCCGCACGCAGCAAGTCGTGCATGTTCAGGGCGCCAACCGGACGGTCGTCGCTGTCGACCACCACCAGCGCCAGGATCTTGTGGTCTTCCATGATCTTCAGTGCTTCGGCCGCGAGCATGTCAGGGCGTGCGGTCTTGCCGTGAGGCGTCATGACTTCGTCGATGGTGGCGGTCTGGATGTCGAGGTTGCGGTCCAGGGTGCGGCGCAGGTCGCCGTCGGTGAAGACCCCGGCCAGCCGCCCGTCGGACTCCAGGATTACGGTCATGCCCAGGCGCTTGAGGGTCATTTCCATCAAGGCATCTTTCAGCAAGGTGCCGCGTGGCACCTGTGGCAGCTCGTCGCCGGCGTGCATGACGTTTTCCACTTTCAGCAGCAGGCGACGGCCAAGGGCGCCGCCCGGGTGGGAAAACGCGAAGTCTTCGGCGGTAAACCCGCGGGCTTCCAGCAATGCCACGGCCAGCGCATCGCCCATGACCAGGGCGGCGGTGGTGGAGGAGGTCGGTGCCAGGTTCAGCGGGCAGGCCTCGTGGGCAACGTGCACGTTCAAATTCACTTCGGCGGCTTTAGCCAGCGTCGAGTCCGGGTTGCCGGTCACGCTGATCAGCTGGATACCCAGGCGCTTGATCAGCGGCAGCAGGGTCACGATTTCGTTGGTGGTGCCGGAGTTGGACAGTGCCAGGATGATGTCGTCCCGGGTGATCATGCCCATGTCGCCGTGGCTGGCTTCGGCCGGATGCACGAAGAACGCGGTGGTCCCGGTGCTCGCCAGGGTGGCGGCGATCTTGTTGCCGACATGCCCGGATTTGCCCATGCCGACCACCACTACGCGGCCCTTGCTGGCCAGAATCATCTCGCAGGCGCGTACGAAATCCGCGTCGATATGGGCCAGCAAGCCTTCTACGGCTTCAAGCTCGAGGCGGATGGTGCGTTGTGCGGATTGAATAAGGTCGCTGGATTGGCTCATGTCTGAAATCGTATAGCCTGACGAAAAGTCGGCGATTATAACGGTAATGATCAATTCCCTCACACAAGTTCGTCAGGCTTTATTCAATCCACCTGTGGTTGAGATTGAACCTCAGCCAGGATTTTTTAGCTGTCCTGTTTCTGAACAAGCTCTGTTCCGGCCTTGGGGGCGCTGTACCAGCAGTGATATAGTTCGCGGCCAGTTCGGTCCGCACGGCCTTTTTGTCTATTCGGCGCAAGCATTTGTCGAAAACAAAGTGTCTGAGTGAAAGGCTGCATCCCAAGGAGTTTAGATGAGTGCCGATAACGCCTACGCGGTCGAGCTGAAGGGCCTTTCCTTCAAGCGCGGTACGCGCAGCATCTTCAATAATGTGGATATTCGCATTCCCCGCGGCAAAGTCACGGGCATCATGGGGCCTTCCGGCTGCGGCAAGACTACGCTGCTGCGCCTGATGGGCATGCAATTGCGCCCCTCCGCCGGTGAAGTCTGGGTCAATGGCCAGAACCTGCCGACCCTTTCGCGCAGTGACCTGTTCGATGCCCGCAAACACATGGGCGTCCTGTTCCAGAGCGGCGCGTTGTTTACCGATCTCGATGTTTTCGAAAACGTGGCGTTCCCGCTGCGGGTGCATACACAGCTGTCCGATGAAATGATTCGTGACATTGTGTTGCTGAAATTGCAGGCCGTCGGGCTGCGCGGTGCTATCGATTTGATGCCCGACGAGTTGTCCGGAGGCATGAAGCGTCGTGTCGCCCTGGCGCGTGCCATCGCCCTCGACCCGCAGATTCTCATGTACGACGAGCCTTTCGTTGGCCAGGACCCGATTGCCATGGGGGTGCTGGTACGCCTGATCCGCCTGCTCAATGATGCGTTGGGTATCACCAGTATCGTGGTTTCCCACGACCTGGCCGAGACCGCGAGCATTGCCGACTACCTATATGTAGTGGGCGATGGCCAGGTGCTGGGGCAGGGCACGCCTGAAGAACTGATGAACGCAGACAACCCGCGCATTCGCCAATTCATGACCGGCGATCCCGATGGCCCGGTGCCTTTTCACTTTCCGGCAGCGGACTACCGCTCAGATCTTCTGGGGAAGCGCTGATGCGCAAGACATCATTACTCGAAAAGGTTCGCCTTTTCGGTCGCTCCGGCATCGATATCATCGGTGTGCTGGGGCGTTCGACGATTTTCCTGTTTCATGCCTTGCTCGGCCGCGGCGGTATTGGCGGCGGTTTCGGCCTGCTGATCAAGCAATTGCACTCCGTGGGCGTGATGTCCCTGGTGATCATCGTGGTCTCCGGGGTGTTCATCGGCATGGTGTTGGCGCTGCAAGGCTTCAATATCCTCTCCAGCTACGGGTCCGAGCAGGCTGTTGGGCAGATGGTTGCCCTGACGCTGTTGCGTGAGTTGGGCCCGGTGGTGACCGCGCTGCTGTTTGCCGGGCGCGCAGGTTCTGCGCTGACGGCCGAAATCGGCAACATGAAGGCCACCGAGCAGCTGTCCAGCCTGGAAATGATCGGCGTCGATCCACTCAAGTACATTGTTGCCCCGCGCCTGTGGGCCGGCTTCATCTCCCTGCCACTGCTGGCGATGGTATTCAGCGTGGTCGGGATCTGGGGCGGTTCATGGGTGGCGGTTGACTGGTTGGGCGTCTACGACGGTTCCTACTGGGGCAACATGCAAAACAGCGTGACCTTCAGCGGCGACGTGCTCAACGGCATCATTAAAAGCATCGTCTTCGCCTTTGTAGTGACCTGGATCGCCGTATTCCAAGGCTATGACTGTGAGCCCACCTCAGAAGGGATCAGTCGCGCCACCACCAAGACCGTTGTGTACGCCTCGCTGGCGGTACTGGGCCTTGACTTCATTTTGACCGCCTTGATGTTTGGAGATTTCTGATGCAAAACCGCACTGTGGAAATCGGTGTCGGCCTTTTCTTGCTGGCTGGCATCCTGGCTTTACTGTTGCTCGCCCTGCGAGTCAGCGGCCTATCGGCCAGCCCCACCGCCGATACTTATAAACTTTACGCCTACTTCGACAATATCGCCGGTTTGACTGTCAGAGCTAAAGTGACCATGGCGGGTGTAACCATCGGCAAGGTCACGGCAATCGATCTGGACCGCGACAGCTTCACCGGCCGTGTGACCATGCAGGTGGACAAGAAGGTAGATAACCTGCCGACTGACTCCACTGCGTCTATCCTCACCGCTGGCCTGCTGGGCGAGAAGTACATCGGCATCAGCGTCGGCGGGGAATCTGCCCTGCTCAAGGATGGTTCGACCATTCATGACACACAGTCGTCGTTGGTGCTGGAGGACTTGATCGGTAAATTCCTGCTCAATACCGTCAATAAAGACGCCAAATGAGGAATGTGTTCATGATCTCTACTTTGCGACGTGGCCTGTTGGTACTGCTCGCGGCACTGCCGTTGATGGCTAACGCCGCTGCCGGCGGTTCTGCGCATGACCTGGTGCAGGACACCACCAACAAGATGTTGGCTGACCTGAGTGCCAACAAGGAAAAGTACAAGCAGGACCCGAGTCAGTTCTATAACGCGCTGAACACGATTGTCGGGCCTGTTGTCGATGCTGAAGGTATTTCCAAAAGCATCATGACCGTCAAGTACTCGCGCAAGGCTACGCCTGCGCAGATGCAGACATTCCAGGAAAACTTCAAGAAGGGCTTGTTCCAGTTCTACGGCAATGCCCTGCTGGAGTACAACAACCAGGGGATTACCGTCGCCCCTGCCGGGGATGAGTCGGGTGACCGCACCAGCGTCAACATGAGCGTCAAGGGCAACAACGGCGCGGTCTACCCTGTGCAGTACACGCTCGAGAAGGTCAACGGCGAGTGGAAACTGCGTAACGTGATCATCAACGGCATCAACATTGGCAAGCTGTTCCGTGACCAGTTCGCGGATGCCATGCAGCGCAATGGCAACGACCTGGACAAAACCATCAACGGTTGGGCTGGTGAAGTGGCCAAGGCCAAGGAAGAAACCGACAAAGCTGCCGGGAAGCCTGCCCAATGACCGAGTCGGCCATTCGCCTTGGCGAGTCCGGTGAGCTGTTGCTCAGCGGCGTGCTGGATTACAGCACTGGACCCGCCCTGCGCAAGCAGGGCCAGGCGCTGATCAATGCCAGTACCGCTCCTGCGCTGGTGCTGGATTGCTCGGCGGTGGTGAAGTCCAGCAGCGTCGGCTTGTCGTTGCTGCTGTGTTTCATGCGCGATGCGCAGGCCGTCAAAAAGCCGGTGAGCATTCGTGCATTGCCCGAAGACATGCGTGAAATCGCTGAGGTTTCCGGTCTGACCGAGCTGTTGGCGCATCCTTAATACACATTATTAAAGAAGCCCCCCGTCAGAGTCCTGCTATGCGGGGTTCGCAGGCGCGGGGCTTTTTTGTATGATGTGCGACCCGCGCGCACTGGGCGCCCATAGAGGTTGATCATGCAGGCCCTAGAAGTTAAAAGCTTCCTTGAAGGAAAGCTGCCCGAAACTAATGTTGAAGTTGAGGGCGAAGGCTGCAATTTCCAGCTGAACGTGATTAGCGATGAACTGGCGGCATTGAGCCCGGTCAAGCGTCAGCAGCAGATCTATGCCCATTTGAACCCGTGGATCACCGATGGCAGCATCCATGCGGTCACTATGAAATTTTTCAGCCGCGCGGCCTGGGCCGAGCGCACCTGAGCCCCCAAGGCGTCGAGATTCTTATGGATAAATTGATTATTACCGGCGGTGCTCGTCTTGACGGCGAGATCCGTATTTCCGGGGCGAAGAACTCCGCCCTGCCGATCCTGGCAGCGACCTTGCTGTGCGATGGCCCGGTTACCGTGGCCAACCTGCCGCACCTGCATGACATCACCACCATGATCGAGTTGTTCGGTCGCATGGGCATCGAGCCGGTGATCGACGAGAAACTCAGCGTCGAAATCGACCCGCGCACCATCAAGACCCTGATCGCACCGTACGAGCTGGTGAAAACCATGCGCGCCTCGATCCTGGTACTGGGCCCGATGGTTGCCCGGTTCGGCGAAGCCGAAGTCGCACTGCCTGGCGGTTGCGCCATCGGTTCGCGTCCGGTGGACCTGCACATCCGTGGCCTCGAAGCCATGGGTGCAACCATTGACGTCGAAGGCGGCTACATCAAGGCCAAGGCGCCGGAAGGCGGCCTGCGTGGCGCAAACTTCTTCTTTGATACCGTCAGTGTGACCGGTACCGAGAACATCATGATGGCCGCTGCCCTGGCCAATGGCCGCAGTGTGCTGCAAAACGCTGCGCGCGAGCCGGAAGTGGTCGATCTGGCCAACTTCCTGATCGCCATGGGTGCCAACATCACCGGCGCCGGCACCGACACCATCACCATTGATGGCGTGAAACGCCTGCATTCGGCTACCTACAAGGTGATGCCGGACCGCATCGAGACCGGTACCTACCTGGTCGCGGCTGCCGTCACCGGTGGCCGTGTCAAGGTCAAGGACACTGATCCGACCATTCTCGAAGCCGTCCTGGAAAAACTCAAGGAAGCCGGCGCCGAGATCACCACCGGTGAAGACTGGATCGAGCTGAACATGCATGGCAAGCGGCCAAAAGCCGTTAACGTGCGTACCGCTCCGTACCCGGCGTTCCCGACCGACATGCAGGCGCAGTTCATTTCCCTGAACGCGATTGCCGAAGGCACCGGTGCCGTGATCGAGACCATCTTCGAAAACCGCTTCATGCACGTGTACGAGCTGCACCGCATGGGCGCCAAGATCCAGGTCGAAGGCAACACCGCCATCGTGACCGGCATCGAGAAGCTCAAGGGCGCGCCAGTGATGGCTACCGACCTGCGTGCCTCCGCCAGCCTGGTGATCTCGGCGTTGTGCGCTGACGGCGACACCCTCATCGACCGCATCTACCACATAGACCGTGGTTACGAGTGCATCGAAGAGAAGCTGCAGATGCTCGGCGCGAAAATCCGCCGCGTACCGGGCTAATTCCCGGGGCTGTTGACACCGTCATTGTGGCGAGGGAGCTTGCTCCCGCTGGACTGCGCAGCAGTCCCAGTCTTTTTAAACAAAGATCAGGGCCGCTTCGCGCCCCAGCGGGAGCAAGCTCCCTCGCCACATGACGATGTATGCTGTTAGCTGATTTGTTTCAAGTCGAGGCTGTAATGGCCTCGATCTGTGTCTGGCGCCGATTGCGACCGGACAGCAATAGCCTGATGAAGGACTGACGTTTCCCATGTTGACCATCGCACTGTCCAAGGGCCGCATCCTTGACGACACTTTGCCGCTTCTGGCTGAAGCGGGCATCGTGCCGACCGAGAATCCGGAAAAGAGCCGCAAGCTGATCATCCCCACGACCCAGGACGACGTTCGCCTGCTGATCGTGCGTGCCACCGATGTGCCAACTTACGTTGAACATGGCGCGGCCGACCTCGGCGTCGCGGGCAAAGACGTGTTGATGGAATACGGCGGCCAGGGCCTGTACGAGCCGCTGGACCTGCGTATCGCCCTGTGCAAGCTGATGACCGCCGGCCGCGTCGGTGACGTCGAGCCTAAAGGCCGCCTGCGGGTGGCGACCAAGTTCGTCAACGTTGCCAAGCGTTACTACGCCGAGCAAGGCCGCCAGGTCGACATCATCAAGCTTTACGGCTCGATGGAGCTGGCACCGCTGATCGGCCTGGCCGACAAGATCATCGACGTGGTCGACACCGGCAACACCCTGCGCGCCAACGGCCTGGAGCCCCAGGACTTTATCGCCGACATCAGCTCCCGGCTGATCGTCAACAAAGCTTCGATGAAAATGCAGCACGCCCGTATCCAGGCGTTGATCGACACCCTGCGCAAGGCAGTGGAGTCTCGACACCGCGGTTGACTCACCCGCGCGGCCTCAAGCCGCGCCCGTCTATCCGCCTCATAGCCAGAATTCTCAGGTGCCCAAGCGGATCGACTGCTAACTTTCGGCGCCTGAGCATTTTTGCCATTCCTATGAGGCCCTCGCTATGACCACGTCCACTGCAATTGCCCGACTCAACGCTGCCGACCCGGATTTCGCCCATCATCTGGATCATCTGCTGAGCTGGGAAAGCGTGTCCGACGATTCGGTCAACCAGCGGGTGCTCGACATCATCAAGGCCGTGCGCGAGCGCGGTGACGCGGCGCTGGTTGATTTTACCCGGCAGTTCGATGGCCTGGATGTCGCCTCCATGGCCGACCTGATCCTGCCCCGCGAACGCCTGGAACTGGCCTTGACCCGCATCACCGCGCCCCAGCGCGAAGCCCTGGAAGTGGCGGCCGCGCGGGTGCGCAGCTACCACGAGAAACAGAAACAGGATTCCTGGAGCTACACCGAGGCCGACGGCACCGTAC
>NZ_JACARK010001740.1:0-450 GCF_013386655.1 Pseudomonas sp. K5002
CTTCGAGGTCGCTGAGGAAGCTGACTTTCAGCGCCGGTTCGCCGCTGTCGGCCACCGGCAGGATGAGGCGCAGCAACCAGGGCAATGGCAACAGGGCAAAGATCCACGGCCAGGCGAACTCAAACATGTTTGCGAATCCAGGTGTCGACGGCCTGGGTCAGCCCGGCGATGGCCTTGTCGTCGAGTTTGCATTCGGGCTTGTAGGCGCCTTCCACCAGCACCATCCAGCGGGTCAGGCCGGCGGCGGGGCAGCGGTTGTCGAGGAACGCCAGCCACTTGCGGCCGTTGAGGGTGTGGCTCTGGCTGTACGGGTAGTCGTTGCGGCACAGGCGCTTGAGCAGGCCGTTGAGCTGTTGCAGCCAGGCACCGGCCGGTGCGCCGTCGTAGGGTTTGGGCATCAGCGCCAGTTCGGCGAGGGCGGCGATGCGCAGCGGGTCCAGGGGTTGTTCG
>NZ_JACARK010001741.1:0-375 GCF_013386655.1 Pseudomonas sp. K5002
AATCGCCCGGGCAATCGCCACGCGCTGGCGCTGCCCGCCCGACAGTTGCAACGGTCGGCGCTCGGCCAATTGCGGCGCCAGGCGTACCTGGTCGAGCAACTGTGTCACGCGGGCCGCCTGTTGCTCGGCGTCGATACCGGCAACGTCCAGCGCATCACTGAGGATCTGCCCCACCGTCCAGCGCGGGTCGAACGAACTCAGTGGGTCCTGATAGATCACGCTGATGTCGCGGCGATGCAGGCGTCGGGTTTTCTCCTCGACCCGTTCGGTGCCTGCCGCGGCCCATGGCTGGTCGAGAAAACGCACCTCGCCGGCATCCGGTTGCAGCAGCCCGAGGGCGATACGCGCCACCGTGGTTTTGCCCGAGCCGGATTC
>NZ_JACARK010001742.1:0-324 GCF_013386655.1 Pseudomonas sp. K5002
CGTGTTCGTGACGCAGCAAGGTGGTCAGCCGGGCATGGGTCGCCTTGACCCCGGTGCGCACGTCTTCGGCGCCTACATCCACCCGCAATGGCAAGGTGTTGATAAAGATCCCCAGGGCACGGTCGGTGTCGTGGCTGCCCTGCATGCGGCCCATCAGCACCGTGCCGAACACCACCTGTTCCTTGCCCGCCAGCACTCCCAGCACCTGGGCCCAGCCAATGTGGAACAGGCTCGCGGCGCTGACGCCCAACTGCCGGGCCTGGGCGCGCAAGCGCCGGCTCAGCTCCGGGGCCAGCGGCAGGCTGATCTCCTGAATGTTGTCGC
>NZ_JACARK010001743.1:0-572 GCF_013386655.1 Pseudomonas sp. K5002
GCCCAGCAGCAGGTTGTCCTGCAGGCTGCCCGGCAACAGCGGGCTGTCCTGGAACATCAAGGCGACCTGGGTATCTCGGGCCAGGGCCGACAGTTGCCGCAGGTCGACACCGCCGAGGTGAATCGCGCCACTGCTTACATCGCTGAAGCGCGCCAGCAGGCGCAACAGGCTGGACTTACCGGAGCCGGACGCCCCCACCACCAGGTTCAGCGAACGCTCCTGCAACGTGAAGTCGATGCCTTGCAAGATCGCCTGGCCCTGGCGGACCAGTCCTACGTCCCGCACTTGCACGTCGTAACCCAGGGCAGGTTGGGGTTCGAGAGGCTCAGGCAACCCCGGCATCTGCAGCAGGTGGCGCAGGCGATTCAAGCCGTGGCGGGTCTGGCGCAACGTGGTACCGAGGTTGACCAGCGCGCCCATTGGCTCCACCAGGCAGGTGGCGAGAATCGCCAGCGCCAGGAACTTCGCCGCATCGAGGGTGCCACCCAACACGGCATACAGGCCGCATAACAGGATGGCGCTGTAGCCGGCCTGCAACACCACCGCCAAACCCAGCGCGGCGGGAAAAGTGC
>NZ_JACARK010001744.1:0-381 GCF_013386655.1 Pseudomonas sp. K5002
CACACCGCTCGCCGCGCCGGTCGCGCCCCAGGGCGCGCTACCCAGCGCAGAAGAACTCGCGGTGCTCGCCGAACTGAGCGCCATTGGCTATGTGCGTGGTTTGCATGAAAAGCTCGACGCCATCGTGCTGGACAGCCCAGGTACCGCACCGTTCATCAACAAGCTCCGGGCCTTGCTGAAAAGCTTTCGCCTGGAAGAACTCAACCGCATCCTGAAGGAGGCCGAAGATGAATGCCTTGACCCACAGCGCTGAGCCCGGCGTGGTGCTAATTGTCGACGACACCCCGGACAACCTGGCCATGCTCTCCGACGCCCTGGACGACGCCGGCTACATGGTGCTGGTGGCGCTGGACGGCCTCAGCGCGCTGAACCGCGTGCAAC
>NZ_JACARK010000183.1:0-12777 GCF_013386655.1 Pseudomonas sp. K5002
TGCTGGTGGTTGACGCCGGGCAGCGGCGCAACCGGTTTGCGGCCACGTCCCACGGTTTCCTCAGCCAGGATGGCCAGCCGCCGGAGCTGATCGCTGCCGAAGGGCGAGGGCAGTTGATGGAATATCCGACGGTGACCTGGGTGCAGGACACCGCCGTTGAAGCGACTCGAAACCAGGATGGCTTCGTGGTGCGAACCCGTTGCAAGGGTGAGTTCAACGCTAAACGCTTGATTCTCGCTACCGGCGTGGTGGATGAGTTACCCGAGGTCGAGGGGTTGAAGGAGCGCTGGGGCAAGCATGTGTTCCATTGCCCGTATTGCCACGGCTATGAACTGGATCAAGGCCGCATCGGCGTGCTGGCGACGTCGCCGCTGGCCATGCATCACGCGATGCTGCTGCCGGACTGGGGCACCACCACGCTGTTTACCAACGGCGCATTTGTGCCGGATGCCGAGCAGCAGGCGCAACTGGATCGGCGTGGGGTCAGCGTCGAAAGCTCTGCGGTGCGGCGGATTGTCGGTGAGCGGGCGGATGTGGAATTGACAGACGGGCGGATGATCGCGCTGGACGGTATTTTCACCCTGTCCCGTACGCGCATGGCCAGCCCATTGGCTGAGCAGTTGGGCTGTGAGTTTGTCGAAGGGCCGACCGGGCCCTACCTGCTGACCAACGAGACGCGCCAGACCACCGTGCCCGGTGTGTTTGCCTGCGGCGATGCCAACCGGGCCGGCGGCTCGGTGGCGCTGGCGGTCGGCGAGGGTGTGCGCGCCGGGGTGGGCGCGCACTTTTCGATGATCTTCAACTGAGGTCAGCGCACCAGGCACGGCCGCTTGTTATCGAACGTCCAGCCCGGAATCATGAACTGCATCGCCACGCTGTCATTGCGCGCACCCAGGCCCATGCCTTTGTACAGTTCATGGGCGTGGGCCACGGCGTCCATGTCGATGTCCACGCCCAGGCCCGGTTTGGCCGGCACCTTGATGTGGCCGTCGACAATCTTCAGCGGAGCCTTGGTCAACCGCTGGCCGTCCTGCCAGATCCAGTGGGTGTCGATGGCCGTGATTTCCCCCGGCGCGGCGGCGGCCACCTGGGTGAACATCGCCAGGGAAATGTCGAAGTGATTATTGGAGTGCGAGCCCCAGGTCAGGCCCCATTCGTGGCACATCTGCGCCACGCGCACCGAGCCCTGCATGGTCCAGAAGTGCGGGTCGGCCAGGGGAATATCCACGGATTGCAACTGGATCGCATGCCCCATTTCACGCCAGTCGGTGGCGATCATGTTGGTGGCGGTGGGCAGCCCGGTGGCACGGCGGAATTCGGCCATGACTTCGCGCCCGGAGTAACCGTTTTCCGCGCCGCAAGGATCTTCGGCATAGGCCAGCACATGATGCTGGTCGCGGCACAGGGCGATGGCTTCTTTCAGTGACCAGGCGCCGTTGGGGTCCAGGGTGATGCGCGCATCGGGGAAGCGTTCGGCCAGTGCAGTCACCGCCTCGATTTCGTCGCCGCCGCGCAGTACGCCGCCTTTGAGCTTGAAGTCATTGAAGCCGTATTGCGCCTTGGCCGCCTCTGCCAGACGCACGATGGCTTCGGGCGTCATGGCCTGTTCATGACGCAGGCGGAACCAGTCTTCGGCATCGTCTTCACTGCGATAGGCCAGGTCGGTTTGCTGGCGATCACCGATGTAGAACAGGTAGCCGAGCATCTTCACCGCGTCGCGCTGCTGGCCTTCGCCGAGAAGGGCCGCCACCGGGACTTCGAGGAATTGGCCGAGCAAATCCAGGAGTGCCGCTTCCATCGCCGTGACGGCATGGATGGTGATGCGCAGGTCAAACGTCTGCAAACCCCGGCCCGCCGAATCCCGCGCGGCGAAGGTCTGGCGCATGGCATTGAGAATGCTCTGGTACTGGCCGATGGGCTTACCGATCACCAGGCTGCGGGCGTCTTCCAGGGTCTCGCGGATGCGTTCGCCGCCGGGTACCTCACCGACGCCGGTACGGCCGGCGCTGTCGGTAAGGATCACGATGTTGCGCGTGAAAAACGGCCCGTGGGCACCGCTGAGGTTGAGCAGCATGCTGTCGTGACCGGCCACCGGGATGACTTGCAGGCCGGTCACGACCGGGGCGCTGTTGGCGTGGTGCTGGTGTTCTGTGTTCATCGTGTAGTCCTTATTTGCTCAAGACGGGGGCGGGTTGCAGCACGCTGCTGGTGGTCGGGCCGGGCAGTGTCCTGGCGAAAAACACCAGGATGGCCGCAAGGATCGAAGTGCCCGCCAGGCCATACAAACCGCCCTGGATCGAGCCGGTGGTCTGTTCCAGGAAACCAAAGGTGGTGGGCGCGACAAACCCGCCGAGGTTGCCGATGGAGTTGATCAATGCGATCACCGCCGCGGCGATGCGTGCATCCAGGTAACCCTGGGGAATCGGCCAGAACAGCGAGGACGCCGACTTGAAGCCGATCGCCGCGAAGCAGATGGCGATAAAGGCAAAGATCGGCCCGCCGGTAGTGGAGAGGAACATGCCGACGGCGGCGATCAACAGCGCCGCAGCGACCCAGGCTTGCTGGAACTTGAATTTGCCCGCCAGTGCCGCGAAGGCGTACATCGCGATGATCGAGATCAACCACGGGATGGAGTTGTAGAAACCCACCTGGATGTCGCTCAGGTCGCCCATCTTTTTAATGATGCTCGGCAACCAGAAAGTGGCGGCATAGATCGTCAGTTGGATGCAGAAATACAGGGCGCAGAACAGCATGATCTGACGGTCCTTGAGCAGCTTGCCCAGGGTCGGCTTGACCGTGGTCGCGGCGTCACGCTCGCGCTGTTCGCGGTCGATCTCGCCCACCAGCGCATCCTTTTCTTCAAGGCTGAGCCACTTGGCGTCGTGGGGTTTGGAGTCCAGCCAGAACCACACGAAAAAGCACAGCAGCACCGACGCCATGCCTTCGATGATGTACATCCACTGCCAGCCATGCAGGCCCAGCCCGGTGATTTGCAGCAGCACGCCGGACAAGGGGCCGGAGATCAGCGAGGCGAGGGCCGAGCCGCTGAGGAAGATTGCAATCGCCTTGCCGCGTTCGACGCCGGGCAACCAGCGGGTGAAGTAGTAGATCACCCCGGGAAAGAAGCCCGCTTCGGCCACGCCCAGCAGAAAGCGCAGGATGTAGAAGTGGGTTTCGTTCTGGATAAAGGCCATCAATGTGGCGGTGATGCCCCAGGTGAACATGATGCGGGTCAGCCAGATGCGCGCGCCGACTTTTTGCAGGAGCATGTTGGACGGCACTTCGAACAGCGCGTAGCCGATGAAAAACAACCCGGCGCCGAAGCCGTAGGCGGCCGCACCAATGCCCAGGTCGTGCTCCATATGGGTACGCACAAAGCCGATGTTGACGCGGTCGATGTAGTTAACGATGAACATGATCACGAACAGTGGGAGCACATGGCTCTTCACCTTCTTGATCGCGCGGGCCAGGACCGGGTCGGTGGCAGGCGCAGCTGTCGCAGGGCTGGAAGGGGTCACGGGTCAAACTCCCACTGATTATTGTTGTGCGGGGACGTATTTGGGTTGTCAGAGATGTCTGACAACTTGATAGACATCATACAACTGCATTTTCAGAGATGGCAACCCTCTACAGGAGCGAGCTTGCTCGCGAAAATCGTCAACGATTACGCGGTTTGGTGCAATGTTTGAGCTGCGACGGGTTTTTTCGCGGGCAGGCTCGCTTCTACAGGTATTTGTTTGTTGTCATACAAGTTGGCTCGTCTAAGAATGCTAGTATTGCCAGGCGCCCCAGAACGGAATTCCTGATGCAAAACCCCAGCTCGGCACCTCATCGCAAGCGCTCCCCGGGCCTTGCCCACGATATCGTCACCGCATTGACCCAGCAGATTCTCTTGGGACAGATGGCGCCGGGTGAGAAGCTGCCATCCGAGTCCGCTATCGTGGGCGAGTACGGCGTCAGCCGCACGGTGGTGCGCGAAGCGCTTTCCAAATTGCAGGCCGCCGGGCTGGTGGAAACCCGCCACGGTGTCGGCACCTTTGTGCTGGAGCGCGACGAGCGCCACGGCCTGCACCTGACCCACGACACCGCCGCCAGCGTGCGCGGCATTCTTGAACTGCGCATGGGCCTGGAAACCCAGGCAGCCGCCCTGGCAGCCTTGCGCCGTACCGATGAACAACTGCAGCAGATGCGCCAGGCACTGGATGATTACCAGGACTCGCTGGCCAACAACGACAGTGCCGTTGAGCCTGACGTGCGCTTCCATCGCCTGATCGCCCAGGCCACTGGCAATACCTATTTCACCGACGTGATTTATCACCTGGGCCACTCGGTAATCCCACGCACCCGGATCAATGCCGAGGAACGCGGCGACGCGGACCTGATGGAGCTGGGGCGCCTGGCGAACCTTGAGCACGAGGCGATCCTGAAAGCCATCCGCCGCCAGGACCCGGACGCGGCCCGGGCCGCCATGCTGTTGCACTTGAGCAACAGCCTGGAGCGGATGACCGGAGAGTAGGCGGGGCTATTTGCTGTCCAGGAAGTCCAGCAGCGCGGCATTGAACAGCGTCGGGTCCTGCAGGAATGCGAAGTGGCTGGTGTTCGGCAGAATCAGCAGGCCCGCTCCCGGAATGGTCGCCGCGATGTATTCGGTGTGTTCTCGCTTGATCGCCTCATCGTGGTCGCCGTCGACAATCAGGATCGGAGTCTTGATGGACGCCAGTTGCGCGTCGGTCCAGTTGGGTTGGCTGGCCCACATATGGCTGATCTGCTCGACGAAGGCGTCGTACTCTTTTGGCGTCGGCGAGTGCCTGGCGTACTCCTGGCCGGCGCGCTCGATGAAGGCGGCGAAGGTCGGATTTTTCTCTACGCCATCCTTGACCCCGGAGGTCTGGGTGTTGGCGGCAAAGGCAAACACCTTGCCGATACGGTCGGGATGGCGCAGGGCAAGATCGATACCGATGATTGCGCCGTCGCTCCAGCCGACGATATCGGCGCGGGGGATTTTCAGGCTGTCGAGTACGGCGACCACATCATCGGCCATCAAGTCGTAACCGAAGGGGTTCTCGTCCCGGGAACTGCGCCCGTGGCCACGGCTGTCGAGGCTGATGACCGTGTGTTTGGCAGCCAGCGCCTTGACCTGGTTGCCCCAGTAATCGGAATTGGACAGGCCACCGTGCAGCAGGATCACCGGCGAACCATGCCCTGTCTTGGTGTAGTAGACCTTGATGCCATTGACGGCGGCATAGCCGGTTTTGGCCCCCGCAATCGGCGCCGGGGTGGGCGGAAGGGTTTCCCAGCGTTCCGCGGCCTGAACCCCGGAGAAGGACAGCAACAGGCAGGCAGCTGCCAATAAGCGACGTGACATGGCGATTCCTTTTTTGTGAGCAGGTTGAGGTCATCCGGCCAGATGTGCGCTCGACTCTAGCACCGTGCCTACCTTGGGAAACACGCATTTTTTCCTATCAAAAACGCCCTTTGGAAAGAGAAAAATACAGTTATATCAATGGAATAAATTTGTCTTTTGCAGCGGGTGGGCTAAGGGTTTCAACTGGTGGTTTTTTCGGTCATTCCCGGCAGGGGCATTTTCTTCAATACCGCGATCCGTCTTCTCCTTAAGGTTCAGCTCATACCCGCACAACAAAAAGGAATTGCAATGAGCTTGATCATTTCCATGGCCGCTTTCGCTTTGGCCACCTCCATCACGCCGGGACCGGTGAATGTGGTGGCCATCAGTTCGGGGGCGCGCTTTGGGTTTGCCGCCAGTCAAAAGCACGTGGCTGGAGCCGCGTTGGGATTCACCTTGCTGCTGGTGCTGATTGGCCTGGGGCTGCATGAGGTGCTGGTGCGCTGGCCGCTGCTGACCCAACTGATTCAATGGGGCGGGGTGGCGTTCCTGTTGTACATGGCCTGGAAGCTGGCAGTGGACGATGGGCGCCTGGACGCTGAAGGCACGGCCGCGGCGCCGTCGATGCTCTATGGGGCGATCATGCAATGGCTCAACCCCAAGGCCTGGTTGGCGTGCGTGGCAGGCATGGGGCTGTTTGTCGCCGATGGCGATGCGCAGCAAGTCTGGCTGTTTGCGACGATCTACCTGGTGATTTGCTACTTGTCGGTGGCGTGCTGGGCGTACGCCGGGACGTTCCTGCGCCGCTACCTGAGCAACCCCCGGGGCATGCGCCTGTTCAATCGCTCGATGGCCGCCTTGTTGGTGGCCAGCGTGGGGTATCTGCTGCTGGCCTGAGTCAGCCGCGATATTGCCCGGGCGTTGCCGCCAGGTGCTGTTTGAACGTGCGCTGGAAATGCGCCTGATCAGAAAAACCGGCCGCCAGTGCGACGTCTGCGATCAACTGGCCGCTGCGCAACTGGGTGCGGGCAAACTGAATACGGCGATTGACCAGGAATGCGTGGGGCGTCATGCCGTAATACTGCTTGAACGCACGAATCAGGTACGACGGCGACAGTTCAGCCGCCTGGCAAATGTCTTCGAGCTTCAGGGCCTCGGTGCAATGTTCGCGGATATAGTCGGCGGCCCGCTCCAGCTTGTGATTGACCTCGCGCACCGGGGTCTCCGACGGGTTGAGGCGTTGTTGCACCTCGGTGAAAAAACTCACCACCGCACTCTGCTTGTGCAGGTGTTCGGCGTGGTTGTCCACCAGCACCTCATACAGCTCGTTCAGCCCGCGGTACAACGCGACATCCGTGGTGTGGGTGGCGGTGAACGGACGAAAGTCCTGGTCCTTGCTGAAACCCAGCTGGTGCTGCAGGTCGGTCAGCCAGGCCGTATCGATATACAGCATGTGATAGGACCAGGGCAGATCATCAATGGGGTTGCAGGCGTGGACATCCCCGGGATTCATCAAGACCACGGTGCCGGTGCTGATCTTGAAGGTCGATGCCCCATGGATGTACAGGCTCTGCCCGGCCGTGATCGCGCCGATGGAAAAGTGCTCGTGGGCGTGGCGGGTGTAGCAGACCTTCCGCCCGTCGGCGATGGTGCGAGCCTCAATGAACGGCAGGCGTTCGTCGCGCCAGAAGGACGGGGCAGTCGGTTCGAGGGGCGATCGCATCACTACAAGCCTCACCGGGAAACAATGCAGTGAATGATTACACAGAAACCGGCCTGCAACGTTTCATTTCATGGTTTCGGGTTCCATTCTGCGCAGGAAACCGATCCGCGGATCTACGCCGTTGATGGCGTCTGCCAGGGAAAGGGGTTGCTTCGCCGCCGCTCGCGCCTCATCGGCGCCTACCAGCAAGTGCTGGTCAATCACGATGCTGGCAATGGCCAGGCTGCGTGGCGAGGTGAAGGTGTTGGGTACCACAGGGCCCGGCCCATAGACGGCAGGCTGCTCGGCAAAACGTTGGGCAATGACCGTCGCGTGTTGCTGCCCGTTGGGAATGGTGCCGCGCGCGTACGCTGACCAATCGATCGGCAGCGGGCTGCCTTGGGTATTGCCGGTGCGCAGGGCCTGTTCGAATATTTGCAGGGTCAGGCCCGGTAATGGGGCAACCTTCAGTTGCTTTGGGAGAAATTCGTAGAAGCGCTTGTCGCCGGCGTACCTGCACAACACCAGCACCCCGAATCTCCCGATGCCCGATGTCTGCCCGCCAGCACTGGTGCGTGACGTTTGCAGGCGATGGAATTCCAGGCTGCCATATTCCATGCCTTTACGGCTAAGCAGGGGCAGTTGTGACATCCAATACACGATCGACTGTAGCAGCGCGGCGCGCACCGCCGTGTAGCGCTTCTCGAACTCGGCCGCGAAAGTGGAATGGATTGACCCCAACTCATCGAACCGTGACGCCATGCTGGCGAAATCAACGTCCTTGAGGGTCGAGCGCCATTGCGTTGTGCCTTTGGTCAGCTTGCCTGCCATGTGCAACTGAACCAGGGAAACGGCGGTATTGGCGGCGATATCCGGCTCCGAGCGGTTACCAGGCCTGGCCTGCCATTGTATGACCATTCGCTCCAGATCGGTGCTACCGGCAAACACCCGCTGAAGATCCTGCAAGGCTATCTCATACAGGCTGGTATGCCCGTTCTTCTTCAACTCGGAACTGATCTGCAACTGGTTGAGCTGCTCGTTCAACGCGGCAATGGCGCGATTCTTCTGCGTGGTACTGTGCCCATCAACGTTTTTGGCCAGTACTCCGTTGGCCACGGCCCAGTCGACGATCGGCAGACTGCCTCGGCGAACCCGGCGGGAGGGCATGATGAAGTAGATCACCGCCATGAAGTCGGTGAAGCGCATGGCCCGTGATGCACCCGGTGTTTCAGCTTCGATCAGGTCCACGTATTGCTTGAAATGTACCCAGGTATGGGAACTCATGTACGACACCTCATCAGGGATGTCCCGCACCAGGAATTCCGGGGCGATGCCCGCCAGCAACAGGTGCGCGGCCATGGGTACGGCGCTGGTGCGCAGGACCTTGAACTGGACCATGGCTTCTACGGCGTTACGGACTTCATGGAAGGTCAGGCCCCAGTTGTAGGAATCGGTCAGGTCATAGCCGGCGACAGTGGCCCGCTGCTTACCAGCATTCGCGTCCAGGCTGAGAATCAGTGCGGCAAACAACAGTGCGTTTCTGCTGGCACGGGTGTTTGCAGCGCTGGCGTGTTCACCGTACCAGCCCACGGTTTCCGATAGCCGCGCGGCCAGTGCCTGGGCCGGGGGCGATGCCAATAGTTGGTGCAGCAGCAGATCAGCCTCGGCGCGCACCTGGTCACGGTTTTTTTCGCCGACGATTGTTTCGCTCAGGTAGTCGAACAGTTTTACGTCCTGGTTGGGCAGGAAGGCGGCGACGGTCTGCAGCACCTGTTTGCGTTGCGCCGCCAGCAGTGGCATCACCTGCAATGCCCGCCAGTAGTTGCCGTGGCGTGGCTGTTTGGTTGTCGGGATGCGCAGGATGCGTGCCGTGGCATGGGCTTCGTCACGGGTAGCCGGTAGCGCCATCTGGTAGAGGTTGAGTAACTGGCGCAAGCTGACCTGGCCATTGGTGCTGATGCGCCCGCCGGATTGGCGGGCCAGTTCCAACAGGGGTTCGGCCATCGAGGTCAGGCTTGAAAGCGGTGTGTCCGCACGGGTGAGTACCTTGGGCGCATCGTCCAGCGCGTAACCACTGAGTTCGCCGTCCGCGTTCAGTACATACACCCGGGCAAGGTTGAATTGGCGGGTGGCGCTCACGCGTTGAAAGGCCGATTCCTGGCGCAAACCTGCGAGCAGTTGCGCCCCTTTGTCCACCAGCATGGCAAAGGGCGAGTCAGCCGCCAGGTTGAACGTCATGTCCAGGGTGCTAGTGAGCTGCGTATCGAGGGTGATCGACTTGAGTGCTGCTTGCATGGTGTAACGGTCATTGAGGACCGCGATATGGCGCATGTGTTTGCTGACGGCCACCAACGAGTGGGCGGCCGAGCTGACATAGGGAAACGTCGCTGCGCTGGTGGCGCGCAGTTGTTCCACCAGGACCTGAACGTCCCCTGCACTGGCAGGACGGGGTAGCCGATACGCCGTCATCAGCGCGGCCAGGCTGAGGCTGGCGTCCGGCAATATGTCGGTATGGGCGAGATTGGCCAGGCGCTCCAGCTCATCCCATTGCTGATTCAGCGCTGAGTTGTTGGAGCGATCCAGAGGTGAGGTATTGGCCTCGCGGCCGTCGGTCACGGCGATCACTACTTTTTGGTCGACGGAATAGCGGTAAGTGGGGGCAGCGCCTTGACTGGCAGGGTTGAGGCTCGCGAACTCTTCGCCCTGCGTCACGGCGTAAAGCAGCTGTGCCGCGTACTTTAAGGTGCTCGACAACATTGAGTCCGAGTCCAGCGTGCATCGTTGCAGGTAGAGCTGCAGCCAATCGAAAGGCGGGCTGCCGTTTGTACTTTGTTCCAGGAGCGTCTGCAGCGCATCGGCCAGTTGTTGGTAATCCCGCTGCTCTTCGGTCAAGCGCTTGCGCAGGGTGGATTTGAGCCGCCCGCTTTCATCGACACCGGGCAGCGTGTCGAGGGTATGGATCTCTTCGAGAATCACCTGAGCCTGCAAATGATTGGTCGGTAACGGGTAGCCATAGAAGGGCAATACCAGGTTCAGAGGCAGTGTCCTCGAATGAGGTTCGACGAGGTTTTCCATGAATGGCAAGCCGGCGTTGACCGTATCGATAATCTGCACCACCTCCAGGATCGGATTCGCGACGCGCCACCAATCAGAGTCTTTGTCCAGGGTGAAGGTGTACGGTGTTTTGACCGTGCCTTCCAGGATCGTGGCCTGCAGATCGCCGCCCCGAAACACCAGGCTCGCCAGTTCCAGGTCATGGCGTGAGGCCCACTCACGGAAGGCCGGGCGGCCGATGGCGTCACAGAAGAGCCGCACCCAGCGACCGAGCATGGTATTTTCCGGCACGCTGATCAAGATGGGTTCGGTTGCCGGGGTGGTGCCTTGGGCAACCAGTCTGATCAAACCGGCGATCAGTTCGGCGATCAGCACTTGATCGTCCTTGAGGCGCAATGCCTGGTGCTTGATCAGGTCCAGGGCGGAGGGAGAAATATTCTTCAACAGGTGGGACAGAAAGGGTAAGTCATCCATGGCGTTCAGGCTCTGTGCAAGGTCGCCCACGTGCTATGGGCGACCGGAGCCTGCATCGTCGGATGGGCCGGGCCAGAACAAAAGATGTACCTTCCTGACGGGGTGTAGCCCGAGTCGACTGCCGTTGCGGGCGCTACGGCAGTCTGGCGTTTGGGCTCAAAAATCCCAGCGGGTCGCCAATTGCAGGCTGCGCGGCTCGCCGTAGAAACCGGTACCGAAGTTGCCCAGGCCGGTGTAGTACTTTTTGTCGAACAGGTTCTTCACGTTCAACGTGGTGCTCAGGTGCTCGTTGAAGCGGTAGCGCGCCATCACGTCCACCAGGAAGTAGCTGTCCTGGGTAATGCGTGAGTTGTGGCCGAAATTCACCGAGTCGTTGGGATCGGGCTGGAACACATTGCCGAAGAACTCGCTCTGCCAATTCACGCCGCCACCCACGGTCAGGTTCTCCAGGGCGCCGGGCAGCCGATAGGTGTTGAACAACCGCACCACTTGCTGGGGCGTGGTGGTTTGCAGCACAGAGCCATAGACGTAATCGCCGTTGGCGTCACGGCTGTGCTGGTAGGTGTAGCCCGCCGAGACGTTCCAGCCGTCCAGCACTTCACCGGCCAGTTCGACTTCAAAGCCCTTGGTGGTAGCGCCGGCAATCGGGCGATATACCGAGTCGGTCTCAAACCCGGAAACGTACTGCGCAACGTTGTCCTGTTCGATGCGGAATGCGGCGAAGCTGGCGTTCAGGCGGCCGTCGAAGAAAGCGGCCTTGAGCCCGGCTTCGTAGGTGTCGCCTTCAATCGGATCGAGCAACTTGCGGTCGGCGTCCTTGCTGTTTTGCGGTTTGTAGATCTTGGTGTAGCTGGTGTACACCGACCAGATGTCATTCAGGTCGTAGACGATACCGGCATAGGGCGTGACGACGCCGGTCTGGCGGTAGGTGAAACGGTTGTCGGCCTTGGTCGGGTCGTAGAAGTCGGTGTTGTCGGTGCCGCTGAAGTTGCTGACGCGGGTACCCAGGATCACCGACAGGTCATCGGTGGGTCTCAAGCGCGTGGCCAGGTACGCGCCGGTCTGGCGTTGCACGATGTCGTTCTGGCCGCTGCGGGGAATGTCAGGCTTCGGGTATTCGCCGCGCCAGTCGTAAATGCTGCCGCCCACGGGCGGGTAGATCGAGCCGTACACCGGCACGTCCTGCTTCGAGCGGGTGGCCATGAAGCCCATGATCAATTCATGCTCGCGCCCGAACAGGCTGAAGGGGCCATTGAGGTTGATGTCCAGGGTGTTTTGCACCTGGTCACCCTTGTATTTGCCCATGAACATGTACATCCCGTCGCCTGTGACCGGGTCCGGGTTGCCGCCGCTGGCGGAGGCGAGCAGGGTATCGTGCTGGCTGCGCTTGCGGTCAAGGCTGACTTTCAGCGACCAGTCGTTCGCGAGCTTTTGTTCCACCGAGGCAAACAGGGTCTGGTTCTGGAAGTCGCGACGGCTCCAGTCGGCGGCCGGGTTGAAGGACCGCGAGAAGTCGGTGCGTGAACCGTTGCTGAAGTACATCGGGAAGCCGGTCCAGCTGGCGCCACGGGAGCGGGTGTCCTGCTGGTCGATGCCGAAGGTCAGCAGGGTGTCCGGCGTCAGGTCGGCTTCGAGGATGCCGTAGGCGATATCCTTGGTGTTCTGGTAGTGGTCCAGGTACGACTGGCGATCCTGATACACGCCGACGAAGCGCCCGCGCACGTTGCCGGAGTCGGTCAAAGGCCCGGAAATATCGCCTTCGGTGCGGTAGTTGTCCCACGAGCCGAAGGTCTGCGTGACCGACGCCTTGAAGTCCCGGGTGGGCTTTTTGCGAATCAGGTTGACCGTGGCCGAAGGATCGCCGGAGCCGGACATCAGGCCGGCTGAGCCCTTGATGATTTCCAGGCGGTCATACACCGCCATGTCGGTGCTGGTGGTGCCGTAGTCATACACGCCGTCGTAGGTGGAGTTGACCCCGTCGTACTGGAAGTTGGTGATCGGCAGGCCGCGGCTGGAAAACTCCCAGCGTTCGCTGTCGTAATTCTGCACGCTCACGCCCGGTGCACGGCGCAGGGTGTCGGCGATGCTGGTGGAGCCTTGGTCGTCCATTTGTTGGCGGGTGATCACTGTTACCGACTGCGGCGTCTCGCGCATCGACAGCGCCAGGCCGGTGGCCGAAGCCATGGCGCCGGTGGTGTAGGAG